>JASJCV010000100.1 GCA_030065275.1 Desulfobacterales bacterium
CGGGCGCAGGTGGCCGAGCTCCGCGCCCGTCATGACCAGTCCCGACGCGATCTGCGACGGGCCGAAGAACTGGCTGCGGCCAATGTGGCTACGGCCGCGGCGCTCGAGCAGGCCGGGGCCAAGGCCGCCGCCCTGGCCTCGTCCCTCGAAGCGGCCCGGGCGCGACTGAAAGAGACCCGGCGTCTTCTGGACGAAACCGTTCTCGCGGCGCCCTTCAGCGGCACGGTGACCGGGTTGCACATCGAGCCCGGTGAATGGACCGCTCCCGGGCAGCCCGCCCTCGAACTGGCCGGTGACGGTCCGGTGGAACTCAAGGTCGAAGTGCCGGAATCGATCGTGACCCATCTTAGCGTCGGGCAGGTGGTGAGCGTGATCCTGCCGTTTTCGGATCGGGCGCCCGTTGCGGGCCAAATCAGCACGGTCGCCAAGGCCGCGATCAGCGAGGGGCGGTTGTTTCCCGTCAAAATTGATCTTTCACCCGCTCCGGGGGTTCGGGCCGGTCTTACGGCCCAGGTGCAGTTCGAACTGTCGACCGCTCCGGTGCTGACCGTACCGCTGGCGGCGGTGGTCAACCCCGGAGCGAGCCAACCATCCGTATTCGTCTATCAGGACGGCATCGTCCATCGGCGATCGGTCCGCCTGGGCCCCCTGGCGGCTTCACGTGTGATTGTCCGCGGATCACTTGCGGCCGGCGACCGTGTCGTGGTGACCGGACAGAGCCAGCTCGCCGACGGGGACCGGGTCGAGGTGGGACCATGACGGTGCTGGGCTGGATCTTCAACAACCGCCGTCTGGTCCTGACGGTTGCGGCCCTGCTCTCGCTTTCGGGCGTTGCCATGTGGTTGACCATGGTGCGTCAGGAGGACCCCCGGCTGCCGGCCTACTGGGGGCAAGTGGTGGCGCCCTATCCCGGTGCGGATGCGCCCCTGGTGGAGCGGCTGGTGCTGGAGCCCATTGAGGATGCCTTGGCCGAAGTCCATGAAATCCGCTATTTCGAGGCCACGGCTTTCGACGAGATGGCCGTCCTGGAGATTGAACTGCGGGGTGACATCAGGGATTTCAATGCCGCCTGGGACGAGGTGCGCGAAGCGCTCGCGCAGGCCCGTCTCGATTTCCCGGAAGGGGCCGGGCGTCCGGTTCTGGACGAGAATCAGGTGGACCAGGATGCGATCGTGCTGGCCGTCTGTGGAAGTGCCGATTCCCTCGAGCTGCTGCAGGGTGCGCGTCACCTCAAAGACCGCCTTCTGGGCCACCCCCTGGTCAAACGGGCCGAGATCATCGCCGATCCCGGCGAACAGGTGACCATCGCCCTGAACGACGATGTTGCGCGGCGTTTGGGCCTGAATACCCAGCAACTGGCCTCCCAGCTTGGGGCCCGCAGCCGTATCCTTTCAGGGGGCTCGCTGCAGATGGAGGGCAAGTCGATCCGCCTGCGGCCCTTGTCCGAATTTGCCTCCGTGGCCGAAATTCAGCAGACGCCCATCCGCCTGTCCGGCGGTCAGAGCGTACCGCTCAGTGAAGTGGCCCGCGTCCATCTGAGCCCCCGCGAGCCGGCCCGTGCCCGTATGCGCATCGATGGCGCCATGGCCGTTGGCGTGGGCGTCGTGCCGCGGGAGGCGATCAACATCGTGCGCTTTGGTGACGAAGTGCGACGGGCGATCGCGGACGCCGCCCCGGCGATCGAACCCCTCCGGGTGCAGGTGGTCACCTATCAACCCGCCCGCACCCAGACCCGTTTGAGTGAGCTGAACCGTTCTTTGCTGTTCGGGGTGATGATCGTGGCCGGCACCCTGATCATGGCCATGGGGATACGCCTCGGACTGTTGGTGGCCTCGGTGGTGCCCCTGGTGACCATGACCGCGGTGGCGCTCTATGCCTGGGGCGGCGGCGTGCTGCACCAGATTTCGATCGCGGCGCTGGTGCTGGCGCTGGGGATGCTGGTGGACAACGCCATCGTGGTGGCCGAGAATGTGCAATGGCGGCTGGACCGTGGCCAATCCCCCCGGGCGGCGGCCATGGATGCCGTGAAAGAACTGGCCGTGCCACTGGCCGGCGCCACCCTCACCACCCTGGCGGCCTTCATTCCCATGCTGATCTCGCAGGGGCCGACCGCCGATTTTACCCGCACGATTCCGGTCATCATCATGCTGACCCTTGCAATCAGCTATCTTTACGCTTTGGCGGTGACGCCGCTGTTGTCCCATATGACCCTGCGGCCGTCGCACGCCCCGCGCCGATCGCTGCTGACGGATCTCGGTCGCGGCGCGGCGGCGTTGGCCATCAAACGACCGGTCGCCGTATTGGTTGTGGCCGGGATGGTTCTGGTCGGCGTGATGGCACTCTCGCGGCAGGTGCCCCGGCAGTTTTTCCCCTCGGCCGATCGCAATCAGATCCTGGTCGACGTGAAACTGGTCGAGGGGGCGCATATCGATGCCACCGATGCCACTGTGCTGGCGGTCGAAAAGGCCCTCGCCGGGCATACCGCCGTCCATCGTGTGGCCAGCTTTGTCGGACGCGGGGCACCGGCCTTTTACTATAACGTCCAGCGGGTGCCCTTCAGTCCCCACTTCGCCCAGTTGATCGTGGAAACGGTGCATGCGGACGCCAACGACGCGGTGTTGCACTTTATCCGGTCCGCGCTCGCACCGGCGCTGCCGGAGGCCGAACTGGTGGTCCGTAAACTCGAGCAGGGCCCGCCCGTGGATGCGCCGATCGAAATCCGTCTCCAGGGTCAACACCTGGAGCACCTCGAGCAGGCCGCCGTCGCTGTCATCCAACGGCTCAAATCCCTGCCCGCCGCCCGGGACATCCGTCACGACCTGGGTCCCGGCGCGCCGACGCTGCGTTTTCGCATCGACGACGCCGTGGCCGGCCGCTACGGCATCAGCCGCGTCGATGTCGGCCATGCCATCTACGGGCGGACGCGCGGAACGCCGGTGGGCGAGCTCTATTCGCGCGAGGATCCCATACCCGTGGTGATCCGCTCGGCCGCCGGCGAACGAATGGCCATTTCCGACCTGGAGGCCATCGATGTGCCCACGACCACAGGCCAGGTGGTGCCTCTGGCCCAGGTGGCGCACATCGAGCCGCTATGGCAGCCGGCGGCGATACGCCACCGCAACGGACAGCGGGTGGTGACGGTCTCCGCCCAACTGGCGGAAGGGTCTTCTTTTTCCGGGGTCCTGGCCGACCTTGAGCGCCGTTTGGCCACATTGCGGCTTCCGCAAGGCGTTGCCTTGGATTTTGGAGGCGATGCCGAAGGCTCCGGGGAGGCCAACCGCGCCCTGCTGAGCCGCATGCCCATCGGTCTGCTGGTGCTCCTTGGGGTCCTGTTGGCCGAGTTCAATTCCTTCCGGCGCACGGCCATCATTCTGATGACGATCCCTCTGGCGACGGCCGGCGTGGTGCCGGGTCTGCTCGTCGGCCAGCAGCCTTTTGGATTTATGAGCCTGCTGGGGGTCATCGCGCTGATCGGGATCGTGGTCAATAATGCGATCGTATTGCTGGAGGTGGTCGAAAGCCGCCGCCGGCAAGGGGCCGATATTCCCCAGGCCCTGACGGACGCCGTCGCGCGGCGGATCCGGCCGATTGTGTTGACCACGGCCACGACCGTGGCCGGGCTGCTGCCCCTGGCTTTTTCAGCCTCCACGCTATGGCCGCCGCTGGCTCTGGCCATGATTTCCGGGCTGCTGGCCTCGACCCTCCTGACCCTGGTGGTGGTGCCGGCGCTTTACCGGGTCTTGATGGATTCCCGCGCTATTTCATGGTTGGCCGGGGCGGGGCGATCACGTCGCAAGCTCAAGCCTTCCCGTTCTTAATAAAGACGGTGCCTAACAGGTAAGTGCGCTTTGCGAACGGCCGCTGGCCAGCGATATCAAATTGAGGAATCAGATGGCGGAGCCCATTTAAGGAAGATCGTGCCGATAATGTCGAAGGACGCCGGCACCACTTTCAGAAGGAGCGCGGATTTGACAACGCCCGGATTTGCGAAAATAATTCCACCAATCTGTAAACCTTGTCCCTCAGCCAAACCACGAAGCTTAAAACCTCCAGTCGGCGATGAGCTGTGGGGGCGGCTCGATTAATTCGCGGGGACACGCCTGACCAAAGGCCGATGACTTCTCATGGACACTGCCCGTTTGACGGATACCCACGCGCACATCTGCGACACGGCCTTCGATGCGGACCGCAAGGCCGTGCTGCGGCGAGCAGGCGCTGCCGGCATTGGTGCCGTGATTGCGGTCGGCGAAGACCTGGCAGATGCCGAAAAGAACGTCGCCCTGGCGCGGGAGCATCCGATGCTCAAGCCCGCCGCCGGTCTCTATCCCACACACCTCGATCGGTCGGCGGCCGCGTCGCTGGCGGATTTTATCCGTTCCCACCGGGGAGCGCTGGCGGGTATAGGCGAAGTCGGGTTGGACTTCTGGGTCATCAAAACCGCCGAGGAGCGGGCCATCCAGAAGGAGATCTTCGCGGGCTTCATCGATCTGGCCCTCGAACTCGATCTGCCCCTGAATGTCCACTCGCGTTCGGCCGGTCGGCATGCGGTGGATCTTTTGCTTGCCCGGGGGGCCCGGCGCGTTCAACTGCATGCCTTTGACGGCAAGATCACGGCCGCCCGTCCGGCGCTGGAGGCTGGCTATTATTTTTCGATCCCGCCCTCTGTCACGCGCTCCCGGCAGAAACAGAAACTGGTCCGCCACCTGCCCCTGGAAGCCCTGCTGGTGGAGACCGACAGCCCGGTATTGGGCCCCGATCCCCATCAGCGGAACGAGCCGGCCAACCTGACCGTCGCCATCGAGGCCATTGCGACGATCAAAGACCTCGCGCCCGAAGCCGTCGTCGAGGCCGTGGTCGCCAACACCAGGGCGCTGTATGGGTTTCTTCCGGGCATGCCGGTAAAGTCGACGGAGTAGAAAAGGCCTGGGCCCGTCAGCGTCGGTCCCTTCGAATGGCAGGCCTTGGCAGCCGGCAAGACTCAACCACACATCGGGAGCGATGAAAAACAGGGTGGCCTCCGCAAACCAACAAAAATCCGGCCACCAGATTCACGACCATAGGGGAAAACGCCCCTCGCGCGACAGGGTCGCCATGTGGGCCTCCAGCCGTTGCATAAAGTCGTCTCGGTCTTCAGATCCGTAGAGCGTTTCGCCCACGAAGACGTCGCAGAAGAACGGCACCAGCAGCCTTTCGCCCTTGGGCAGGGCCTTGCCCAGGCCGTGCAGCAGCACCGGCGTAACCGGAACGGTGGGAAAGCGTGCGGCCAGTTTGGCGATCCCCCCCTTGAACGCGGTCAGCTTTTCAGGTTCCCCCCGGCTGCCTTCGGGGAAGAAAATCAGGACGTGGCCTTTTTCCAGCGCCTCGTAGCAGGGAGCCAGCAGGTCTTCGTCCGGCTGGTCGCGTTGGCGCTTTATGGGCAGAATGCCGACGATGTTCTGGGCCCACCAGGCCCTGCGCGGCGTGGCCAGGAAATAGTCGGCCGCGGCCACGGGGCGGATCCGGTCGAGCAGGCGTGCCGGCAGCAGCGTGATCAGAACCATGGTGTCGAGATGGCTGTTGTGGTTGGCCACCACGATGGCCGGCCCCTTGGCCGGCAGGCGCTCGCGGTGGCGCACATTGAGCCCCAGGACGATCAGAACCACCAGGCGGACGATCACGCGGTAGAAGAGATAGCGCAGCACACGGTGGACGAATTTCATGATACGCCTCAGTAATAGAGGTAGAAGACGAAATGAAAAAAGAGCGGCGCCGTATAGGTCAGGCTGTCGATGCGGTCCATGATGCCGCCGTGTCCGGGCAGCAGGTTGCCGCTGTCCTTGACACCGATATCGCGTTTGACGGCCGAGATGGTGACATCGCCCACGAAGCCGGCCGCGCTGATGAGAAGGCCTGCCACGAAGGCCAGCGGGAGGCTGAGCGGGGTCAGCAGGCCGCTCAGCAGCACGGCCAGCAGGGTGGTGGTGCCGACGCCGCCCAGGAAGCCCTCCCAGGTCTTGTTGGGACTGACGCTGGGGACGATTTTGCGCCGCCCCATGGATTTGCCCCACAGGAACTGGGCCACGTCGTTGGACTGGGTTAAAAATACGAGGTAGAGCAGCATTCCGGCGCCACCCGCACCTGAATCGCCGGCCGGGGGCAGGACCAGCAGATAGGCCACGTGGCTGATGCTGAAGACCATTGTCATCAGGCCCCAGTGCAGGGTGCCGGCCGAGCGCAGGAAGTCCCGTGTTTCGCCCACGACGACCATGCAAAGCGGCAGGAAAAGAAATACGTAGACGGGGATGAAGACGATGAACATGCCATACCACTCGACACCGGCCCAGAAATACTGCAGCGGGATGGCCAGGTAGGCCCACAGGAGGACCCGCCGGTCGGCCCGGCGGGTGGGGATGATGGATAGGTATTCCTTGAGGGCCAGGAAACTGATGAAGGCGAAGAAGAAAAGGGACACCACGCGGCTCAGAAGCATGGCCAGGGTGAAGATTGAAACCATCACCCACCAGGAGCGGATGCGCAGACCGATTTCGGTGAAATCCGTCGCGGGCCGGGTTCTTTTCAATACACTATAAATGGCCGTGGCTGTGATGAGGATGACAAACAGGCCGACGAGCGACCAGAGGACGGCGACGCCGATATGCGTGGTGCTCATGCAATCTCCTGCAGCGCCTGCCGGGCGCGGTTTTTGATGGTGATCCCCAGGAGGATCAGCACCCCGGCCAAGGCGGTATTGACGAGCAGAAAAAGCTTGAAGCCCAGACCCACGAGCAGGCCGATGATGCCGAAGGTCAATGCCCGGTCGCTCTTGCCCATGGGACCGTCGTAACGGCGTTGGGCCCCGATCTGAACGGCGGCGACCCCGGTCATCTCGCTGATCACGGCCATCACCACGGCGATGACCACCAGGCTGCCCCATACGCCGGGAATAAGGGCCAGGGGCAGATAAAGGGCCGCATCCGAGAGGACGTCGCCCACCTCGTTCAGGATCGCGCCCTCTGGGGTCTGCATCCCGTGCTCCCGGGCCAGCATGCCGTCGATGGCATTCAGGGCCATGCGGACAAACAACACGGCGGGCACCGCCAGGAAGGGCCAGCGCCAGTGGGGTGCGCCCAGGGCCGTCAACGCCCCGGTGGCCAGAGACAGCATCAGGGCCGCCAGCGTCACCTGGTTGGGCGTGACACCACGGGCCGCAAGGCGGGCGACAAGAGGGCGTAGCAGCGTTTGAAAGCGTGGTTTGAGATCATAGATGGTCGGCACGGCTGATTCCCTGTCGCGGCGGATGGGTTCAAACCGACGATGAAGTGTGGGTGGGGCCCATTATGGGCGAAGGCGTAAGAAAGTCAAGGCGGTTTCGGGCGGCGGCCGCGGTACGGTTTATGACCGACCGCAGCCGCGACGTTGATCGCTAACGGCTTCAGATGTGAAGCCGCTCACGGCATTCAGGTCGTTCTACCTGGATTCGACGGGGAATCGGGCGCGAAACCATTCGCGCCAGCCCCCTTTGAGGGCATAAACCTGAGTGAAGCCGTCATCCATCATTTTGCGTGCCAGACCGGCACTGGTACCTTCATTGGGTCAGGCGCAGTACAGAACGTACTTCTTTTCTTTGGGGTATGTTCCCACCCAGTCGCCGTAGGCATCGGATTCGACGTGGGTGGCCCCCTTGATTTTGAATTCCGATGATTTCCAGTCCTTGCCCGCACGGACGTCCAGCACTTTGAGATCGGGATCGTCCAGCATGGATTTGAGCTCCTCCTTGGTCATCAGCCCCACGCCGGCGACGGCGGACGGAATCACCAGTCCCGCCACGACGAGTGTGGTCACAAGCCATCCAAGCACTATTCGATGGTTACGTTTCATTGCAAGACTCCTTCCTTTGAGTGCGACGCCTTGAGGTGTCTTCTGGTGGGTCGGCGCCCGGCGGCCACCAGGCCGAACATCGCGAGCAGGGTCGCGACGGCGGCCAGGGCAAATAATGCTCTTACCAGCATGCCGGGGTTTGGGTCTGTCATGATCAGCACGATTCCCAGGGTCGGCATACCCAATAGAAGAGCGAGACGGCCCAGAAAGCGTGCGGTCTTGTCACGGTTTCGTCCGCGGCCGGAAACCAGGGGGGACAAATGCTCCAACCCTATGCCGGCTAGCCATAGAATCAAACCAGCCCGCAGCGTGATATCCAGCCAGTCTGAACCGGCAAAGCCAAGGGCCATCAGCAGTCCGCTCATCCCGATCAGCGCGAACAGCGGCAGCCAGGGCCGGGCGGGCGCAAATCCGGGCCAGGTCGGCATGCTCCCGGTTTGGGCCATGCCGGCCATCATCCGGGTCACCGCCTGGAGCAGCAGGTTCGTCGCCGCCAGACTCCCGGCGATGACGACGATGCCCATGATAATACGCCCGCTCTGTCCCATGATGGCTTTGGCGGCCAGAACGTGCGGGATGCCGGTTTCCGCCAGGCGCGAGGGGGAGACATGGGCGAGGGCGGTGGTATTCCAGGCCCAAACGATCAGGCCGCCAATGGCGATGGCCGCCAGCATGATGTTCCGGGCGCGGCGGCGCACGATGTCAGCATCTATGTATCGAATGAGATCGTAACCCAGGAAGGCCAGAGCCGCCAGGCCCAGACTGCGCATGTCGAGGCGGCCGGTGGCCGTCGATGCTTCCAGTGTCTCCGCAGGCTGGGCCACCAGCCCCGCAAGGACCAGAACAAGCAGGCCGCTTAAGGCCGTGGTCGTCAGCAGGGCTTGGACGACGGCGGCGGTGCGAGGACCCGCCAGGTTCACTACCAGCAAAACGAACAGCAAAAAAGCGGCAAAACCGAAGTTGGGAAACCAGTAGACGAATACTTCGTTGAATACATAGCCGGAGGTGACCAGGGTTGCCGTGGCCAAACATACAGCCACAGCGGGCAGGGCGATGAGGGACCTCAATGTGGCACCAAGGGCGCCGAGGCTCAACCCACGCTGAGGAGGCGCTTGGAACCATGGCCCCACCGCGATATTCAGGCCGTGGAGCAACCACGCGCCGGCCAGCGGAATCAAAAAAAGGATGCCGTAGCGACCGGCCATATTGCCGAGCATGGCCAGGGCTTCGGGCGAAAACACCATCGCCACAGGCCAGACAAGTGCTATAAACGGATTCAATGTTGTCACCATGTCGCAGAGTCGTTTGGACGTTGGATTGCTTACATGTCGCCCCCGTAATTCAATAGATCGCTCCGCTAAAAATATATTCCCACTTTTTCAGACGTAAACATCGATCCGCGGCGATTCGGTGACATCGACCGCGACCGCGATGCAGTCGACGACGTCTTCGCCCGCCGCGGATGGCGTAAAATGTTTCGCTGCCAGTGTACAGTCGTAAATGATTTTTTTTATTGAATCGGGTTTTCCCACATAGGGACGCATGGCGTACCTCCGTTGCGAAAATGGTATAACACTACACGTAATAACGTTTATCGTGACGGGCTGAATACAATAGGGGGGATAGGAGGGAGGAGTGGCAGGTATTATCTCTCACTCAGTCGTCGTGGTGGCGGCACTGGGGGCCGCATGAGCATCAGGCGCCACCCAGGAGCAGATCGAGGGCCAGGATCAGAAAAACCAGCGCAACCACTGTCAGAATCAAACCAAAACTCACTTGCCGGCCGCCATCCTCCGTGTCCGCGTTCCTGGCGCGCGCCATACGGTCGCGGATTTCATCCGGGTCCGGTGAGATGGTCTGGGCGGCGGTTCGAAGCATGGTCTCGACCTCTTCCAGTCCCGTGACGTCTTCAAGGCGGGTCGGCGTTTTGGGAGCCGGTGTGGCCTGCAGTCGGTCGGGCAGGCGGTTTTCGACCTCAGGGGCGGGCGCGTCGGTATTCGGGGGCAGCCGGTCGGTCATATCGCTGGCCATGACGTTCGTGGGTGCATGCCCTGCGGAAGACGTTCGGTTCCACAGGGGATAGCGATCAAACGGCCGCGCTGAAGCAGTAGTCGATAGAGGTGAATCGGGAAGGGAACGCGACAGGTCCAGCGGCGTCAGCAGCGCGAGCTTGACCGCATGTTTCGATGCCCTTTCTCTTATCGTCAAGCCGGCCCGCCGTCAAGGTCGATCCTTCGGCGATCCCTGGCCTGGGTCGAAAAGTCACTGCCACTCGGTCCCGGCGCCGTCCCGGTTCTCACCTGGCGCCCGGTCTTGTTTTGACAGCCCGGACGCGCTGTCGTATTTTTTGTAAACTAATCACCCGTCGTCAATTACCACCTGACCAAATCTCTTTCACCGGCCTCACCCTCTTCATCGCCCCGACCTGTTCACCAGCGGACCGCTTCCAGGCAAACTGAACGCAATCGCCCAACTATCGGAACCAGAGCGCCCGGACCGTTTGACGTCTGTCAGACGCGGGCATCATCGCGGCCGCCGGTTTGGCGCCGGGACAACCATGAAAGGAGGGCCTCATGGCGATCAAAGTGCAGATTACGCGGAATTTCAAACCCGGAAGCATCGATGACGCCTCCCGGATTCTCATTCGGGCGCGCTACCAGGCAATGGGGATGCAGGGTTACATTGCATCGGAGACCTGGAGCGATTTTGACGATCCCCACAAAGTGGTCGTCGTTTCCATGTGGCAATCGATCGAAGACTGGCAGCGATGGCAGGATAGCCCGCAGAGGGGTGAATTCGTCACCGAGTTGAGCAAAATCATGGTGGGCGGGGAGCATCTGGCCTTTTTCGCCCTCGGCATCCGCCGGTCATCGCCATGAAAGCCATCGACAACGCCAGCATCCGGTGTGCTCTCGGATAATCCCGCTGGCCGCATTCGTATGGCATTTTGCCGCCGTTGCGGCTTCGAACCGCGCGCTTCCCGGGCATGCGACGCTTCCCTTACCAGGGCAGCGTCGCATGCAGGGGACAAGATTTTAGCTGGCGGCCGTCAACGCCTGACCCGTCCACCGCTCGCGACCCCGCCCCCGGCAAGCCCCTTAAAACGTCATGAGCACGGTCAGACAGGCATAATTTGACGAAAAAG
>JASJCV010000101.1 GCA_030065275.1 Desulfobacterales bacterium
TCCTGGCCTATCCCTGGCCCGGCAACGTGCGCGAGCTGCGCAACGCCGTCGAGTATGCTTTTGTCCTCTGCCCGGGCGGATCGATCGGGCCGGAGCATCTGCCCCAGCGCATCCTGTCTCCTGGCGCGTCCACGCACCCCGCAGCCCCGATCCCCGCCGAACGGCACGAAGGTAGGCGCGAACGCCTGCTGGCGGCCCTGCGGGCCAGCGGTGGCAACCAGTCCAGGGCGGCGGAGCGCCTCGGCGTCAGCCGGGTGACAATCTGGAAATGGATCAAGAAGTTCGGCATCGACCTTCAGCGCGATGTGTGAGGCTTGGCACGCCGGTAACGGCCGGTTTTTGAGCGTTTGACAACCCGGCCCCTGGCCCCCATATTCCCGATAACTCTCTCATTTTTGCCCTGAGGCGGCAACCGCGATGGACGACAAACTCAAGCTGATGAAGGACGCCTGCACCCGCGAGGCCGAGATGCTCTCCTGCTACCGGGAGCAGCTGCCACGGATAGCGGAAGACATCATTCACATCTGCGACGACGTCAAGTGCTTCACCCATGTGGAATACGACCCGATCCCCTCGCGCGAGTCGGTGATGGCCATCATCGACAAATTCCGGCAGATTGTCTTCCCCGGCTATTTCTCCCCGGAAAAACTCGATCCGGTCAACTTACGCTACAGTCTGGGGCAGGCCGTTTCCCAACTCTTCGACATGATCTCCCGGCAGGTCACGCTGAGCATCAGCCACGACTGCTTCCGCTACGACAAACCCTGCCAGAAGGGCACCGAGCGGGGCTACGAAGTCGCACTGGATGTCCTCGCCGCCGTGCCCGGCATTCGCAAGGTCCTGACCGAAGATGTCCAGGCGGCCTTCGATGGCGATCCGGCCGCCAAGAGCTACGATGAGATCATCTTCAGCTACCCGGGCATGTACGCCCTTACGGTTTACCGGCTGGCCCACCAGCTCTACAAACTCGAAGTCCCGCTCCTGCCGCGGATCATGACCGAGCACGCCCACAGCCAGACCGGCATCGACATCCATCCCGGGGCCCGGATCGGCCGCCGTTTCGTGATCGACCACGGCACCGGCGTGGTCATCGGCGAAACCACCGAGATCGGGGAGAACGTGCGCATCTACCAAGGCGTGACCCTGGGGGCCCTGTCGCTGCCGCCCGAGGTGGTCAACGACCTGCGCTACAAGAAACGCCACCCCACCATCGAGGACAACGTGATCATTTACTCCGGGGCCACCATCCTGGGGGGTGAGACCGTGATCGGGGCCAACTCCACCATCGGCGGCAGTGTCTGGCTGACTGAATCGATCCCGCCGAACACGCGCGTCATGCTTGAAACGCCCAAACTGGTCTATAAATAAAGGAAAGCGCCATGAACCGACACCCGTCCATCGTGGAAACCATCGGCCGGACGCCGCTGGTGCGACTGAACCGCATCGCCGCGGATCACGAGGCTGAAATTTACGCCAAGCTCGAATTCTTCAATCCCCTGGGAAGCGTCAAGGACCGCATCGCCGGATCCATGATCGCCGCGGCCGAGGCCGAGAACCGCATCGGCCCGGACACGTTGATCGTGGAGCCCACCAGCGGCAACACCGGCATCGCCCTGGCCTTCATCTGTGCGGCCCGCGGCTTTCGCCTCTGCCTCACCATGCCCGACACCATGAGCCAGGAGCGGCGCAAACTGCTGACCCACCTCGGGGCCGAACTGGTGCTGACCCCCGGCAGCGGCGGCATGAAGGCCGCCATTGCCAAGGCGCACGACATCATGGAGGGCGATGGGGACAGCTTCATGCCGAACCAGTTCGCCAATCCGGCCAACCCCCGAATCCACCGCGAGACCACGGCCGAGGAGATCTGGGCCGACATGGGGGGCGAAGTCGACATGCTGGTCTCCGGGGTGGGCACCGGCGGCACCCTGACCGGCGTCAGCCAGGTATTAAAGCAGCGCAACCCGGACTTCATGACCGTTGCGGTCGAGCCGGCCAATTCTCCGGTGCTTTCCGGCGGCAGCCACAGCCCCCACAAAATTCAGGGCATCGGCGCCGGCTTCGTGCCCGACGTTCTCGAGCGCGACCTGATCGACACGGTGGTGACCGTAACGAACGAAGAAGCCTTTGAAACCGGCCGGCAGCTGGCCCGGGTGGAGGGCATCCTCTGCGGCATCTCGTCGGGGGCGGCCGTGGCCGCGGCCCTGAAAATGGCGGCCCGCCCGGAAGGCCGCGGCCGCCGCATGGTCGCCATCCTGGCCAGCACGGGAGAACGCTATATCAGCACGGACCTCTTTCAGTAAGCACCGGCCGTTCATGAAAACCATCCTGGTGGACAGTTCATCCGCGATCCTGCTCTACAAATGCGGATGGCTGGACGCCACCCTCGATCATTTCCTTCTCGTTACACCTCAGGCCGTCTCCCGGGAGATGACCGTTCCCGGCCATCCCGGAGCGGCCCGATTCAAGCGGATATTCGATCGGGGTGGGATTCAAATCCTGCCGGCCGACAGCGCTGACGCCAAGAGGGACGACGCCCTGAACGCCATGGGTGCCGGCGAAAGCGCATGCATCCGGCACTTCCTGAGGGGCGCCGGAGACTTTATCCTGCTGGACGACGGTCGCGCCGCGGCCTATTGCCGCGCCCGGAAGATACCCTACGTCAACGCCCTGCTGATGCCCCGCATCCTGGCGCTGGCGGACGATGCGATCGGCCCGCCGGCCGTCGCCGACGCCATGGCCCGTATCTACGCGCTTGGCCGCTACGCCCGCTGGGTCTGGGACGATGCCCGCCGTTTGAACGAGGCGGCGCTGGCTCCGTTTCGCCCCTGACACCCGGTCACGCAGCGAGGGGTGGGCAGGCGTTGACGCTCCCCGACCGGCATGCTATGGGGACGCCACTACCGTTCGGTCGGAAAGCCCGTTGTCCCGGCGGCCTGCCGAAGGGAACACACCGCCCCGATGACGACCACGACCCCGAAGCGACGATGACAACGATCGGACCCCGAATTTGAATGCTCAGCCTCTTGCCCTCAGCGCCGGTTTCAAAAACCGTCTGAAGCTTTTCTGGGCGCTTTCGCGCACCCCGCACGGATTGATCGACATGACCACCCCCTGCCTGGCTGCGCTGCTGTGGCTGGGGGCCTATCCCCCGCTGGCGACCGTCACGGTCGGTCTGGTTACGGTCTTTGCCGGCTATACCGCCGTCTACGCCCTTAACGATATCGTCGGCTACCGCTCCGACCGGGCCAAATTGGAAGCCGGCGGTTTCGGAGGCGATGCGCATGCCAGCGACCTGGACGCCATGCTGGTGCGTCATCCCCTGGCCCAGGGGGTGCTCCCGCTGCGCGACGGCATTCTCTGGGCGGCGGGCTGGAGCGTCGTAGCGGCGGCCGGCGCCTACTGGCTCAACCCCTTCTGCCTGGTGATCTTCGCGGCTGGATGTCTGCTCGAAACGCTATACTGCGTGCTCTGGCGGGTAAGCCCCTACCGGGCCTTCGTGAGCGGCGCCGTCAAGAGCGCCGGCGCCATCGCGGCGGTCTTCGCCGTCGACCCGCGGCCCTCGCCGCTCTTCCTGCTATTTCTCTTTCTGGTGATCTTTCTGTGGGAAATCGGCGGGCAGAACGCCCCCAACGACTGGACCGACATCGAAGAAGATCGGCAGTTCGGCGCCCGCACGATACCGGTGATCTTCGGGTTGGACAAGACCCGAGACATCATCCTGGGTGCCCTCTTCCTGGCCGTGTTGGCCAACCTGGTGCTTTTTCTCCTCGCCCCGACCCCTTTCGGCCCGCCGGTCCTGACGATCACCGCGGCCGTCGGCGTCTATCTGCTGCTCTGGCCGGCCTGGCAGCTCCATGGTTCGGCACGCAAAACCGACGCCATGCGCCTCTTCAACCGCGCCAGCCATTACCCTCTGGTCCTTTTCGTGATCGTGGCCTTGCGATTGCTGGTCTGACCCCGACGCACGAATAGAATTTGACAATCACCTGGCGTCGCAATCGCTCAAGAGATTTTCTTTCGACGCCGGGACCGCCTCACCCCTGCCCCCGGAGACATAACGACCCACCGCCAGTACATAATACGGCCGCAGCTCGAAGCGCGCCAAGGTCTCGAAGCCGACGGCGGTCCATTCAGCGTGCAGGTCGGAGCTGACAAAACGGTTTTCTTCCGGATGCACGAGCAGGTGGCGCGTCAACATGTTCTGGTAAAGCGCCGGATAAAATTCTTCCAGAAAATAGTATCCACCCGGCCGCAGCACCCGGGCCACCTCTGCCAGGGCCAATTGCCACCGCGGCACGTGATGCAAAAAGCCGAACCCCACGACCGCGTCGAAAGTTCCGGAAGCAAAGGGCAGGCGAGATGCATCGGCACAGGCCAGGGCCGCCCCGATGCCAGGCGTCTCCCGCAAGCGATCCATCGCGGCCGTGAGCATGCGCCGGTCGAGATCGACCGCCGTCAGTTGCTGCGGCCCGAAAGCGCGCCGGAGCCAGTGCAGCGCATGTCCCGTACCACAGCCGATTTCGAGCAGCCGCCCGCCGGGCGCGGGCGTTGCGGCGCGCGCCATCCAGCGGACCACCTGGAGCTGCCAGAAGCGCCGGGGGATGGTCTCGACAACAATCCGTTCCAGGGGGTTGAGTTTCATGCCTTCACCTCGTGGGCGTTCACTTCCAAATGAGTCGTCATCCCCGCCGGGCCGCCTTCCGGTCACCTTTTCAAACAGAGACCGAGACGATCATCTGTTCCGATTGGCGTTCGCTTCGCGGCGCGCAAACCCGGTCAGCGCTCCAACCCAGACGGAGTGCTTGAATGATCGACAGATTGGAAATAGTAGGGACCGAACCGCTGGAATTCAAGCCGCCTTGTTCAACTTGCGACCCACGTGGGCGACGGCAATGCCGTTGGTCATGCGCCGGTAGCGCACGTGCTCGAAACCGATGGTTTGCAGTATGGCGCTGATCTCATCCGGCAGGTGGAAGAGACGAATCGTTTCGGGCAGGCAGGAGTATGATTCCGCCGAGCCTGCCAGAACCTGGCCCAGAAAAGGCATGACGTAGAACGAATAGACGTCGTAGAGCCAGCGGAATACGGGGTTGACCGGTTTGGAGAATTCCAGGCACAGGAATTTGCCGCCGGGTTTAAGCACGCGGTGCATTTCGCGGAAGCCCTGCTGCATGTGCGTCACGTTGCGGATCCCGAAGCCCACCATGGCGGCCTCGAAGGTGTTGTCCGGGAAGGGGATTTTCTCGGCATCGCCCTGAACGAAGCGAATGCGGTGCGCCGCCGGTTTGCCGGCCAGTTTCGGGAGGCCGGCCTGGAGCATCGCCCAATTGATGTCGTAGACCACGATCCGCCCCTGGGGCCCGATGCGTCCGGACGCCATGATGGCCAGGTCGGCTGTCCCCCCGCAGACGTCCAGGACACGGTCTCCGGGCGAAAGCCCCATCATGCGGATGGCCGCCCGTTTCCAGGCGTACTGGATGCCGAAACTCAACAGCGTGTTCATGAAATCGTAGCGCGGCGCCACCCGGTTGAAATGCCGGCGCACCCAGTCGACCTTTTGGCTGGTGGGCATCTGCCGGTAGCCGAACTGGGCCAGGTTCGTGGCGTCGACCTGACGATCCAGCTGCGCGCGCCGCTTGCCGGCGCCAAACCATTGCGGTGTCTTCCATTCCATCGATCTTCGTCTCCTATTGCGGCGGAGGTTGCCAGGCGGTGGGCTTTGCGCTACATAACCTGTCCAGCGCCGCAGCCATTAAAAAAGCGTATATTCATACCGGATTGCGCGCTGAAATCCAAGCCGCGAATCCTAATGTCAGTCATTTTCGCGCCCTGCCGACGCTGGCGTGGAACAACCGCTACCAGATACCCAGGGAGGTGACCCATTGCATTCCCGCGCCCGACGCGAGTTCCTTCGTTTCACCCTGGCCGCCGCGGGGGCGGCAGCGGTCTGGCCGCTGCCCCTGCAAGCCGAAGAAACCAACTGCAAGATTCCGCACCCGATCATGCCGCCCGACCCGCGTTTCAAGGGGCAGTGCCCCAACTGCGGCATGATCCGCGCCATGTGGGCCCGCACTTGGGTGACATTTGACAATTCCGAGGGCACCTCGCAAGTCTGTTCGCTGCATTGTCTGGCGGACGTGGCCCGCAAATCCGGGGAACCGCCGCGACACGTCCAGGTGGCCCTTTATACCCGCCCGGAGGCGCTGCTTCCAGCCGAGCACACCGTTTTCGTCGTCGGCTCGAGCGCCCGCGGCACCATGACCATGCAGAGCAAGATCGCCTTTCCCAATCAGAATGCGGCCAATCGCTTTATCCAGTCCTGCGGCGGGAAAACAGCATCGTTCCAGGAGACATTCGCCTTAGCGCATCAGGGCGTTCCCAAAGAAAACCAAATGATCGCCGCCAATCGAAAAAATAAGAAGAAGGTCGTCGAACCGCAGGACAACCAGGACCGCTGCCCGGTCTGCGAAATGTTTCCGGCCCGCTACCCGCGCCACAAAAACCAGGTGCATGCCCGGGACAAGGTCGTCTACCACTTCTGCTCGACCCAGTGTCTGTTCGCATTTCTGGAAGACAGCCCCAGCTACGCGGGCCGCAAAGTGGATCCTTTCCTGATCTGGGTGGTCGATTATGAGACCCGGGCCTGGATCAGCGCGCGGACGGCCTACTACGTGCTCGGCGCCGGGGAGTCCGGCCCCATGGGCCGCGAGGCCTTTGCCTTCGACCGCAAAGCGGACGCCGAGGCCTTTTCAGGGCAGCGTGGCGGTACGGTCCTGACGTTCCAGGCCGTCACCCCTGAACGGATAATGAAATAGGGGGTTGAAGACGGTTCCGCCCGCAGCGCAGTCTGCACCGGGGGCACGACCGGGAAGGCGCATGTTCGATAGGAGGGCGACGCGATTATCTTGCGCTTACGATCGACGCCATGTACCGCCGCTTCGTGCTCAACCACTAGCCGGCGACGAAGACGCGGCGGTCCGCAGCATGTCGTAGACATCGACCGGACTTCGACCGTTGGCGGCGGCAATCGCCTTGATGGTCATGCCTTCGCCCACCTTGATGCCATTGGCCTCGAGCGCCCCGCGCAGGTGCTTGGCGTCCAGACCGTATTGACGCCCGAAATCGTCCAACGTCAGCTTGCCGGTGCCCGGTGGCGGCTTCTCCGGAAGCGGCCGGGAGGCATCACCTTTTGAGGCCGCAGCGGGCGCCATGGCGTTGTAAAGGGTCTGCGGCGAAACACCGTTGGCCGCGGCCATGGCTTGCAGCGACTGCTCGGGGCCGGCGATCTGGTAGCCCGCCGCAACGAGAGCGGTGCGGGCCGCCTGCAGATCGAGACCTGTCTTGCGGGTAAAGGTCCCGAGGGTGGAAAGCTCGGCATGCCCATAGGGCGGCTCGCCGTATTTCCGGGCTGCGGCGGCCTTGATATCATCCTGAATGTCGAGAATCGTGCCGAAGGGCGCCCAGCCGGCCAGGGTGCCCAACGTAAACACCACCACCAACACGGCCGCCAGATTGAACTCCGACGTGAAGACCTTACAGTTGCGGGCCCGGTCTTTCAGGTACTGAGTCAGCGGCCTCCAGTTGTAATAGACGTGCAGCCCCAGCGCGATCAGAAAAAGCAGCCCCATATTGATGTGGACGGCGCCCCACTGATTCTTGGAGAGCCCCATGAGGCGCCAGTCCGCCCAGTAGGCCACCCGGCCCTGGGGCACGATGTAGAGAATGACACTGGTCAGAACCATGACCATGAAGGCCAGGGCGGCAGTCAACGATACCGTTCGTCGGATATTCACCCCACGGCTCCTTGTTCGACGTGATTTAATGGCATGGCCTCAAAACGGTCAAGCCAGGACCCTCTGTAGATGAGGTTGCATCTCGTTTCGGCGGCAGGCCGATATCCCTTGGCCCCGCGTTGAGCATTGACGCGGCGGACGGGAAAAGCGCGCCACACGGCCCTTCCAACATGGAGCCGGCGCGATGATCAATACACTGTATGAGTGCCAGTCGGCTCAAAGGTTACAAACGCAAAGGGACCGCAAGGGCTCAAAAAGCGAGCGAGCGGCACCTTCAGGACAGCGACGGGTCAAATCCCGACGGCGGCCGCGCTCTTGACAATCAGGGCCACGGCCATGCCGATCATCAGGATACCGGCCAGAATGTCCGAATGCCGGCGGAAGCGGCGGATGAACGGTGCCAGCCCGCTTCCCAGCAAGAGCAGACCGGGCAGGGTGCCCAGGCCGAAAGCAAAGGTCAGCACCGCACCCTGGAGGGGATCGTCGATCGCCAGCACCCGCGAGAACGCCCCGAAGGAAAGCCCGCAGGGCAGAAATCCCATCACCGCCCCTGAAACCAGCATGGCCGGTGCGGTGCCCTGCCCCGCCCGGCGCAGCAGCGCGCCGATGCCCGGCAGCCGGGCGAGCCCGCCCCCGGTCATCCAGACCGGCTCACCGATCAAACCGAGCCGCGCCAGTCCCAGAACGGCCAGCAGCACGCCGGCCAGCAGGCCGAAAGCGATTTGCACCGCCGCCACACCGGTCAAAGGGTCGGCGGCGGCCCGGCCGGCCAGAAAACGCATCAGACCGCCCAGGCCGCCCATGGCCAACCCGACCAGGGTGTAGGTTCCCAGACGACCGGCATGGTAGGCCAGATGGGCGCGGAAGCGCCCGGTCTGGCCGGGCAGCGCGAATACCAGCGGACCGCACATGCCCAGGCAGTGGCCGGTTCCCAAAAAGCCCAGCAGAAACATGGATGAAAGGTTGACGGAGTGCATGGCTGCTATCCGTTGGAATAGCATTTACAGAACCGGGAGAAAAGACTAATACAAGGGACTGCCAATGCCCGCGTCCCATAAAGCCGAATTCAACGCCCAGGCCCGAAAACGCCCCATGCCACATCTGAAGCGACACCATTGCAACCGAATGTCGAAACACGGCCCCGGCGCGCGCTTTGGCGCAGCCGTCCTCATCGTCACCGTGGTCATGGTGGCTGCGGCCTGGGGCCAGTCACCCCGGCCGGGTGAAATCCCGCTGGATAATGAAAACCGCATGCACCTAAGCCGCAGCGACCGCTGCCCGGTCTGCGCCATGCGACCCGCCAAATACCCGCGGTTCGCCGCCGCCATTCGGCTGCAGGACGGCACCACCTTTTATTTCTGCAGCGCCGGCTGCATGCTCAAGGCCTGGCTGCGGCCCGACGTTTTTCTGGGGGCGCGGGCCGAAGACCGGCGCCAACCGGTGGCGCAGGACTATTTCTCCGGCCAGCCGCTGGATGCGCGCCATGCCTACTGGGTGTCGGGCGCGGACGTGCTCGGCCCCATGGGGCCGGCCCTGATCCCCCTGCGACGGAGCGCGCATGTGGAGGCCTTTCGCCGGCGCCACGGCGGCACCCGCGTATTCCGCCTGGAAGATCTGGATGAAGACAACTGGAAACAACTTACGGGCAAACCCTTCCGTTTCTGATCGGCACCGGGAGGACGCCATCCTGACGCCCCACCCGCCGAACCATTCCGACAGCCTGGGCCAGGCCAGGGCACTCCTGTTCCTGGTAGCCGCACTCGTGGTTCTGCCAATCGTGTACATGACCGGCGATCATCTGTTGCGGCAAAAGCCGGCCGTCCGGCATCAGCAGGCCGTTTTCCGCGCCGCCGGTCTGAGCGCCCCCTGTATCTTTCCGGCCGGTCATCCCGCGCGCACCGGGTTCGACACCTCTCAGGTCGTCGATTGGCGTCTGACACCCGCCATGCCCCAGGCGGCCCCCGGAACGGACGGCCTGGTTCGTCCCCGGGCCGCACCTTGGAGAGGCACCGATCATGACCGGTAGGGTCCCGATCATGCTGATCTGGGCGGCCCGCGAAAACCTGCGCCGGCCCGGGTCCAACCTGCTCCTGGCGGTTTGCCTGACGGGGCTGACCCTGTGCCTGTCCCTTGTTTTGCTCCTGAGCGCAAGCCTCGAACGAACCAGCGCCCGACTGCTCGATCTGGCACCCGACCTGGTGGTCCGTCGGCTGGGCCCCGGTGGCTGGCAGCCGATGCCGACGGATGTTGCCCTGCAGGCCGTCCACGATCTCCCCGGCGTCAACCGCGCGCGCGCCAGGGTGTGGGGCCTGGTTCAAAGCGGCGCGCAAAGCGTGACCGCCGTGGTCGCCGATGAAGCCGATCTGGCGGCCGCCGGTTCGACGCCCCCCCGGCCGGGCCACGCCATTGCGGGCGGCTGGTGGCGCCCGCGCACACAAGCGGATCCGATGGTGCTTGCCGGCCTGGATACCGTGACCCTGAAAGTGGATGCCGTTCTGCCGCCGTCGACGGATATGGCGGCCTTCGATACGGTGATCCTGAATTTGGCGGATGCCCGCCGACTGCTGGGCCTTTCAGCAGACGGGGCCAGCGACCTGGCGCTTTACGTGTTTCATCCCGAAGAGGCCGAAGCGCTGCGGCCCGAGCTTCATGAGGCCTTCCCCTGGCCTGTGACCATCCGCACCCGCACCGAAACGTTGGAATGGTACCGCGGCGGATTCGGACGCCGCAGCAGCCTGGTCGTTCTCCTGTGGCTGCCCGCGGTGATCGGTCTGGGGCTGATGGTGCTTGCCGTGGTGCAGCGCCAGTGGGGCACGCGCTTTGCCGCCGGGCTTCTCAAGGCCCTGGGATGGACCACTGGTGATATTTTGCGGCTCAAGCTTTATCAGGCCCTGATCATCGCCCTGCCGTCGATCATCCTGGGGCTGAGCCTGTCCTATGTGCTGACCAGCGGGCCGTTCACGCCCGCGCTGGCCCGTGTCATGCTGGGGTGGCCGGAGGGCGGCCCGTCGCGCACCCTGGCTCCCGGGGCCCATCTCTGGGTGTTCTTCGGGGTCGCCGCCCTGGTTCTGCTCCCCTATCTGGCCGCCGTGATCGGGCCGGCACTGCAAACCGCCGCCGCGGTTCCGGACGAACTGCTCAACAAGGAGACCTGACGCGCCCATGACATCCGCCGGACTGACATGCCGGGAGCTGGGTTTCAGCCACC
>JASJCV010000102.1 GCA_030065275.1 Desulfobacterales bacterium
AGGCACTCGTCGATCTGGGTGATGGCCATCATTGCCCCTATACTGACGGATGGTCCCAGTCCCGGCACCCGGTTTATGGTTGCCGGAAGGTGGTTTGGTCCCTATATACCAGATGAAGGCCCGGTGACCAGGGCCGATCCCACTGAACCGGCAGCCGCGCAAAGCCGCACGGAGGTGCCGATGCCTTTTCTTCCCATTGTCTCCAGGCCGGAAATACGCGACGCGGGGACGGCCGCAACGCCGGCGGGACCGCTGCCCATCTTCTATATGAACGACTACTCCGTCATGGGGCTGCGGGTCAGTGATTGCGATGCCGCCCTCGAACTTCTGGCGGCCCGCCGCTATACCGTGTCCCGTCGCCAGGGCGGCCACGGGGTTGTCGTCGGTTCCGCCGAAGACATCCGCGCGATCGCCGCCTTGCTGGCGGAAAACGGCCTGGGCGGTGAAATGGCCGATCTCGTCACCCAGATCTACCAGGGG
Source organism: Desulfobacterales bacterium (assembly GCA_030065275.1). Classification (GTDB taxonomy): domain Bacteria; phylum Desulfobacterota; class Desulfobacteria; order Desulfobacterales; family UBA5852; genus JABZFP01. Next base: position 481 of record JASJCV010000102.1, read on the forward strand.
TGATAGGGTGACAGGCCTGCCCGGGTGGCAGGGGATTATCCAGTTGCCTGCGGGGCCCCAGCGGCCGCCGGCTGATAACGCCGAATTTTTGACACCGGGTTGCAAATGCGCTAAAAGCGCGTGGCGCTGCCCGCTCGAAAACCCATTCTGCGGCTATCCCTTAATCCATACAGTCCCATCGGGTTTGACCCGATGAGATTCCGGAGGCTCTGCCATGTCGGTGTGTGTCCAAGGCAACGTGCTGGAAGAACTGTTGAAACTGCTCAAGCTCGAGATGATCGAGCAGAATATTTTCCGGGGACCAAGCCAGGACCTGGGCTTCGGCAACGTATTCGGCGGCCAGGTGCTGGGACAGGCCCTTTCGGCGGCCTCCCAGACCGTAACCACCGAGCGCCGGGCCCACAGCCTGCATGCCTATTTTATGCGCCCGGGCGTGGCCACCAGGCCCATTGTCTACACCGTGGACTGCATCCGCGACGGAAAGAGCTTCACCACCCGCCGGGTGGTGGCGGTTCAAAACGGTCGGGCCATTTTTTTCATGTCGGTGTCGTTTCAGATCGATGAACCGGGCTTCGACCACCAGGCTGAAGCTCCCCGCGTGCCCGGCCCCGAGGAGCTGGAGCCGGACATCGAGATGGCCCGCCGGTTCGCCGACCGCATCCCCCCGGGCATCCGCGAGAAGATTCTGTGCGCCAAGCCGATCGAAATCCGCCAGGTCAACCCGGTGGATCCCTTTGCCCCGCAGAAGATGGCACCCCAGAAATACGTCTGGTTCAAGGCCATCGACCGCATGCCGGACGATGTGGCGGCTCACCAGTACATGCTGGCCTACGCCTCGGATTTCAACCTCGTGGCCACGTCCCTCTATCCCCACGGCCATACCTACTGGGAATCCGAGATGCAGGTGGCCAGCCTGGACCATGCCATGTGGTTTCACCGGGATTTCCGTATGGACGACTGGCTGCTCTATGCCATGGAAAGCCCCAACGCCTTCAAGGCGCGCGGTTTGAATCTCGGCAAGATCTTCACCCGCAGCGGCCGACTGGTGGCCACCGTGGCCCAGGAGGGGCTGATCCGCTATCATGCTCTAAAGGCAGACGCCTGATACCTGTTCACGATTTTCATCACTGATTCAGGGATAGGCAGTGAAATCGTTGAAGCCTTGCTAGCAAGCCTTCGATACAGTTCGACGATTCAATTAATGATGGCGGCAAAATAAGACCAACGCTGCAACAGCATTCTGCTCTTCGATGTCACCCCTTCGTTAGATGTCAACCATTAGTATAAGGACATCTATAGACCCTTAGGGAAATATCTTTTTCCTTTTCAAAATGACTGCTCTCCTGTTAGCACAAGTTTCCGAAACGTAAAGATTCTTGTATTTTCCATCAAAGCCCCTGCAATGTCGGTATTTTGTATGAGGTGTTTGCCTTTCTTGTGGAGATAAATGCCATACTCCACATTGAAAACAATGGTTCGGAATAATGAAATTACTACCCCCGAAATTCAATTGAGAATTGGGTTTTTATATATCCGCCCCACTTGGTGGCAGATCAGGGGAAGCACTGCTGCACGATTAGGTCAGGATTTCTTCATTTTCTTTCGCGTGAAAGAAAACGAAGCAAAAGAAAACGCCCGCGCCCCGCTTGTCCCTGCGCGTCGGTGATAAGATCGGCGCTTGTCGGAACTCGCTTCGCTCAAACAGGCCGACAAGCTTTTTCCGATCTCATCACCGATGCTCGGCGCAGGGCAAAGGGAATCCGTAAAAGCTACAACGGTAAATCGGTTGTAACGCCCTTTTGAATGGATTTCCTTCCTGATCGTATGAATAGAGGACCTGGCGCTCGACGGCATGGTTTTCAGGAAGTGGTCGGATCCAATCCGGGGCCGCATAGACCGACGGGACCGGCAGCCATCCGATGGCCGCCAGCCAGAGGACGAACCCGATGAGGGCCAGGGCAAGAAGATCCCGAAGGATCTGCCACCGGGGGGATCGGGTCTTGGGTTTCATATGGGCTCCTTGCGAATCGATTGGCCGGTCGGAGGATTTTCTATTTTTTCAAGACGATTGATCTGTCAGAAAAGTCGACAGGGATGCCTGGGCCGTTACAACAAAATGCTCATCGCACGGGGGCCAGGGTATCCGGCGTCGCCTGTAACTTTTCTGCGCGAGGCGCCGACTACCATTACAAAGTCGCCCCGCGGGCAGACGCGGCTTCATCGGCCGATACGGCATCCAACTTGACAAACCGAGAAGGAGTGACAGATGAATAGATCGATTTACCAATCAAGAGGGGTTTTCATCGTGATGGCCGCCGGCATCCTGGCGTTGTTCACGGCAGTCGGTGTCCATGGGGTTCACGCTTTTGGAAACGGCGGTCATGGCGGGGGCGGCTTCGGGGGGCTGAAAATGCTCATGCAACTCGATCTGACCGATGCCCAGAAGACGCAGATCCGCGATATGCTGCCAGCTTACAGGGCGGAGAAGGAGGCTCGTCAGGACTCACTGCGGGATAAGCGGGAAAAGATGCGGGACTTGATCGAAGCCGAGCGTTTCGACGAGGAGGCCGTGCGCCAGGCGTTTCGTGAAATGGCGCCGCTAATGGAGGACATGGCGGTATCGAGGGTGCAGTTCATGCATGATTTGAAGGCCGTGCTCACAGCGGAGCAGGTTGAGCGCATCAGGAAGAAACACATGGATCGTGAGGAACACCGCGGTGAACGCCGCCGGACCCGTGACGCCATGCTGGATACCTGGCTCGGCACCCCGGCCGAAAGCGATCCCGCCCAGTAGGTCGGCGCGATGTCGACGGTTCACGCCTTTAACCGTAAGCCGCGGCCGGGAGCCATGCCCGATCCGATGGACCAGACCCAAGAAGATCAAACGGTCGTCGCGCAGGTTCGCGGCGGTGACGTGAATGCCTTTGAGGCGCTGTTCACGAAATACCGGGGACATGTGACCGCCATTGTTCGGCGGCATGTCCCCGGTGACCGGGTGGCCGACAACGTGCAGGACGCTTTTGTGCGGGCTTTTCAGTCTCTGGACGGATACAGGGCGGATGCCCCTTTCCGTCGGTGGCTGGCCACCATCGCCGTCAGGACCTGCTACGATTTCTGGCGGCGGCAGTACCGCAACAAGGAAATTCCCATGAGCCGTCTGTCCGAGGAACACCGGAAGTGGCTGGAGAACAGCCTGTCCGGCCGGTCACGGGAGGACTGGAAGACGCTGGGTCGCAGGCGCGAAGCACGCGAGATTCTGGACTGGGCGCTGAACCGGCTGGGCCCGGAAGACCGGATGGTGATCGAACTGGTTCATCTGGAGGGAATGGCCGTCAAGGAAGCAGCCCACATGATGGGCTGGAGCACGGCCAACGTGAAGGTGCGGGCCCACCGGGCCCGCAAGAAGATCAACCGCTGGCTGTTGGAGGCCTGAGCCGGCCGGTCGAACGAATCCGGGCCGAAGGAAGGACGGAAGATATGATCCCCAAGCACCCATCGGCGAACAAGCTGCACAAAATTCTTAAACAGGCCTATCTTCAAAGGGCGGATGCGGCTCATCCGCCAGTGGATTCAAATGCGCTCATGCGTCGCATCCGCCAGCTTGGGGACACCGGGACAGCCGCTTCGCCGGGAGCCTTTCTCGATCGTTTTTTCTGGCGCCTGGTCCCGGCGGCCGGCGCCCTGATCGTTGTTCTGGCCCTGGTGGCGGCGGGTCTCGACTTTGCACCGGATCAGGCCTGGTCCCTGCTCAGCTATGAAAACGAAGCCGCCGACATGGTGCAGAACCTGCTGCTTTAGGTGAGCATATGAAACGCTGGAAAATGGTCGTTGCATTGACGGTTGTCTTGATTTTGGGAATTATGATCGGCGTCGTCGGCACCGGTGTGGTCATCAAACACGGGCTGGCGTTCGGCCACCGCGGTTCCGAGGAGCGCAAGGCCTTCATCATGAAACGGCTCGAGCGTCGATTGGATCTCACCGGGGCCCAGAAGGAGCGGGTGGCGTCCATCGTGGACCGGCGTCACGCCAAGGCGCGCGAACAGTTCCGGCGCCACCGCCAGGCCCTGCACGCCTTCATGCAAGAGAGCTTCGCGGAAATCCGCAAGGAACTTCTGCCCGAGCAGCAGGTCAAGCTGGATGCCTTTCAGACCGAGTTGGAGGAACGCTTCCGCAAACGGGGCCGACACTTCCACCCGCCACATAAACCCTGATCCCAACCGGCCGCTGTAATCTGGGGCTAACATTCAGACGATAGGCCGATGAGTAAACGCAGGCTTGACCGTGGCGGGGGTGATGAACCCGAGGAGATCGAATGGATGCAATTGAATATCTGCCCGACAAAAACATCGACGATAACGGTCCGGTTTCGCGGCGCTTTCTGGTTGAAGGCCTGAAAACCTTCCTGATGGCCTGCCGTCATGTGCACCAGATGCCTTACGGCCACAATAGCAGTAAGGACGATCCGCTCATTTTGTTCGACGAGGGCTTGGGCACCTGCACCACGAAACATATGGCCATCGGCCTGCTGGCCCGGGAGATGGGCCTGCCGATCGACAAGTGCATCGGGATTTACCCCATGACGGAGCCTCTCGTCACCGGTGCGGACCGCATCTGCCGGGAATACGGCCTGAGCGCGATACCGGTGGTGCACTGCTTTCTGGTCTACGACCGCTACCGCGTGGATCTTACCGAGGGCAATCTGAACGGCAAAAACGGCCCCATCGACACTTTCCTCTATACCCGCAATGTAGCCCCAGACATTTCCGAGCGCGACGAATACCGTCTCTACCGGCAGGCGCTCAAAGACAATATCTTGACGCAGGCCGATTGGAAGGGGGTGGACATCAAAACCGTACTGGCCGCACGGGAAAAGGCCCTCGTCCTGCTCAAGACCAATATGCAGCGCCAGCAGGCGGCCGCGCCTGCGTAGACCTTTCAGGTGAGGTCGGTGGAACCCTGAGAACGACGGGAACTAACAGAATCCCAGGCGGCACTCCTTTTTGGTGGACCGGCTGATCACCTTGCAGGCGAATCCCAGTGGGATGAAAAGTGCCAGCACCAGTAGCGCATAGGGAAGGAAAAGGTTGACGGCCGTAAACGCGATCAGAAGGCTGACGGCGATCACGATGCATATGTTTTTCATGGTTGAATTCCTTGGCTTCATGGTTGAACCTGCGTTTTTCGCAATCGATGTTGCGTTGAAATAATAAGCATGCCGAATTAACAAAACAAATCAAAACCATTTATTTTCCCAACGCCGTGCTTGTCCGTCATGGTTTTGACATCCTGACGTTTTTTGGATATTTTTTCCCTATTGATTCCACGACAGCCGGCCCCGCCCCGATATCCCCGAATTTATCGTGCCCAATCCACACGCCGGACAGGTGTCCACCCTATGGGGTGCGCCCCGGGCATCCCTGCATCCATGCCGCCACCCGGATAGCTGTTTGGGGGAGTCGGCACAGCAGGACCCGTGGGCTTGGTCATTTGACAAACATTGTCAGGTTCTGACGCGTTTCGTCAGCACGGCGTCGTTGCTAAAACGCCCGCGCTTTGTGTTGGGCGGTCGGCATCTGCCGCCGTAATCTCAAGCGTGATCAGTGAGTTTTCCGACACGATCGTTCAGGGCGCGCGTCGCATGGCAACAACTGATGGGGGAAGCAAGGGAGCCATAGAATTGGCGCATAATTTGCATATCTTTGCAACTCGTTTGTGTTGCGGATGCGGGTCGAACTGTCGTCCCGCATGCATTTTGAATATCGATGGATAAACACCTTGCCTCGACAACGAATTTTAATTCAGGAGCTTTCCATGGAATGGTTCTACAGCCTTAACGGGGAAGAAAACGGGCCGATCAGCACGGACGATCTGAAGACACTTTTCAAATCTAAAACGATCACCGCCGAAACCAAGGTGCGGCGCATCGACATGCCGGGCTGGCAGCCCTTGCGGCAGTTCATCAAGGGGGCGGCAGCGCCGCCACCAGATGCGGCGACCCAACCTGCAACTGGATCGCCCCTGGAAATGGAGCGCCAGGACTCGCCTCCGTCTGCGGCCAGCCTTTCTCCCGCCGCCCCTACTGCTGAGCCGTCGGCCTCGCGCTGTTCCGAATGCGGCGGTGATTTTCCACCCGATGATCTTATCCGTTTTGACAACGCCCATATCTGTGCGGCCTGCAAACCGCTTTTTACCCAGAAGCTGCGCGAAGGTGTGCGGGTGCAAAGTACCATGAATTTTGCGGGTTTCTGGATCCGCTTTGGGGCCAAATTCATTGACATGCTGATTATCACGGTGGTCAGCCTAATCATCGGGTTCATGCTCGGACTGACCATAGGAATCGGGGGGGTCGAAAGCGACGGAGGCTCCCTCGTGGCCACTCTGGTCATCCAGATCATCAACATTCTGATCCCGGCGGCCTACACGACCTATATGGTGGGCCGCTACGGCGCGACCTTGGGCAAAATGGCATGCGGCATCAAGGTGGTGCGCCCCGACGGCGGCCGTGTCAGCTATGCCCGGGCGCTGGGGCGTCACTTTGCCGAGATACTGAGCGGCCTGATTTTGGCCATCGGCTACATCATGGCCGCCTTTGACAGCGAGAAGCGCGCCCTGCACGACCATATCTGCAGCACGCGTGTGGTGAAAAAATAATTCAAGCAACACCTTCACGGTGGACCGTGCCGCGGGCCGAGTCTGATCGCATCGCCCGCCCGTGACGGTCCCGGCATCGGAGAGCCTCAGTGAATATCACCTGCAGCAACTGCCAGGCGGTATTGGATGCGGCCCGGTTCGATACGAGCGCCTATGGCAACTGCCACAGTTGCAACCTGCCCTTGCGGGTTTTGACATTCCCCGCCCTGGGGCGGCCGCTGCCGGTCGGTCGAGAGGGGGCATCCCTGCGGGCGCCACGGACGGCAAGCTGCTATTACCACACCCGCAAACAGGCCACGGTGGTCTGCACGGCCTGCGGACGTTTCCTGTGCGCCCTCTGCGATATGGACATCAACGGGCAGCACATCTGCCCGTCATGTCTCGAGACCGGACGTAAAGAACGGCGCATTAAAGACCTGGACGATCACCGCACACTCTACGATGCGATTGCGCTGGCCATGGCCGTCCTGCCGATGCTTTTTTTCTTTGTTACCTGCATTACTGCTCCGCTGACGCTTTACATCGTCGTGCGCTACTGGAAGGCGCCTCCCAGTCTCCTGCCCCGGACGCGGGTGCGTTTTGTCCTGGCGGCCCTGATTGCCATGCTGCAGATCGGTGGCTGGGGCTATTTTGGCTATAATCTGCTGATCTGATCCGATTGGGAGGAGGTGCGTACCGATGGCGCGTACGGCGACACGATACCGCAAACTGGCCAAAACCGGCGGACTTTTCGCCTATTACTCGCTATGGCAGGGGCCGGACCACCTGCTCATAGCCGAAACCGCCATGGCGAGCGAGGATTATCGGCGCTTTTATTTTCATGAAATCCAAGCCATTATCGTCCAGAAAACCGGTATGCAGCATGTTTACAGTTTTTTGTTCGGACTCCCCGGAGTCCTGGCCCTGATGGTGGGCACCCTTGGCGACACCACACCGCAGCCGTGGCTGATCTTCAGCTTTCTGGCAGGCTTGTTTCTGGCCATCAATCTGTTCCGCGGACCGACCTGTGTCTGCCATATTCGTACCGCCGTCCAAAATGTGAAGATCCGTCCCCTGGTCCGCATGCGCCGCCTCAACAAAGTCCTGGACCGGGTTCAGCCTTTGATTGTTGAGGCCCAGGCCAATCTGCCCAGCGCAACGCCCGGTCTTTCCGTCCCGGCGGGGGCGTCGCGCTTGACACGAGCACCGGAACGCGGGGCGGGCAGCGCCTCAACGATGCCCGTGACGGACGCGGTTTCGACCCGCCTGCACCGGATTCTTTTCGGTGCCCTCGTGATTCAAGCCCTGCTTGCTGGTATCGAGTTTTACGTCAGCAACCTCGTCTATGGCATTTTTGCGACCCTGTTTGTCATGGGCGTCATGATTCTGACCGTCGTGGCCTTGGCCCGTCAGACCGACAGCGGCATCAACGCCGCGGCGAAGCGCTTCACCTGGGCGGCGTTGGCGCTCGTCTGCCTCGAGGTCGCTGCGGGTTATGCGGCGAGCATCTGGTCCTATGCGACCCACCCCGAACTGCTCGAAAACCACTGGGGCCTGTATGAGCATCTGATTCTGCTTTCTCCCCGTGACCATGTCTGGCTAATGGGACTCAGCCTGACCATCATCGTCGCGGCGCTGGGATTGGGATTGGGGGGGTTGGCCAGTCTGCGACAACATCGCAGGCGTCCCACCGATGCCCCCGACCGCGGCCGGCTTCGACAGGCGGCGGCATGATGACCGTGAATCTCGAGCGCCAGCGCTGTGCCCACCATGCCGACCGCGAGGCCGTGGCCCGTTGTCCGCAGTGCGAGCGTTTTTTCTGCCGGGAATGCATCGCCGAGCATGAGGGGCGCGTGCTGTGCGCCCTATGCCTGTCGGTGTCCCACGACCGGCAGGGAGGGCGGCGGACGTATGTTCACCGCCTGCTGGCGCCGCTGCAATTTGCCCTGGGGCTCATTGTGCTCTGGGGGTTTTTTTATTACCTGGGCCAAACCCTTATGGTCCTGCCGGATCAGTTTCACGAGGGTACGATGTGGCAGACCGGAGCATGGGGCGATCCATGAAGGCCACTCGCCCAGAGACCGCGCCGGGTGCAGTGCCCCTGATTGAGGAAGGGTGCCACTTGCTGCGCAACCTACCTTATTCCGTGCTGGCGGCCTATTTCGTGGGCACCCTGCCGTTTATCCTGGGCCTGCTGTTTTTCTGGTCGGACATGAGCCGCAGCGCGCTGGCCCCGCGCCATTGTTCGGCCGGGGCTTTGGGATTGGGGCTGCTCTTCATATGGATGAAATGTTGGCAAACGGTTTTTTGCCGGCAGATCGCCTCCCGATTGATGCGCCAGGCAGCGCCCACCTGGACGCTGTCCCGCCTGGCGCGGATCATGGCCCGGCAGAGTGCGTTGCAGGCCAGTGGTTTCGTCCTCTTGCCGCTGGCGGTCCTGTTTACGGTTCCGGCAGCCTGGGCATATGCTTTCTACCAAAACGTCACCGTGCTCGATGACGGCAGCCCTGAAGGTCTGGCCACTCTGGTACGCCGGGCCTGGCGTCAGACGGTTCTGTGGCCCAGGCAAAACCATTTGATGCTCCTTGTTTTGGGCGCTTTCGGCCTTTTCGTTTTCCTCAATGGGACACTGTTTCTGGCCCTGGCACCGTCATTGCTCAAGCGGTTTGTGGGCATCGACACCCTTTTCACCTTAAGCGGCGTCTGGGGCCTGTTCAACACAACGTTTCTGGCCGTTTCCGTCGCCTTGGCACATGCCTGTCTCGATCCCCTGCTCAAGACACTCTACACATTGCGATGTTTTTACGGTCGTTCGCTTCGGACGGGCGAAGATCTGCGGGCCCGACTGGCTGGCCTGCGCCGAACAGCCGCCGGAGTGGTCTTGCTGGCGCTGCTTATAGCAGGCACTAACGTGCAGCAGGTCGACGCCGCCGACGGCAGGGCTTGGGAGGCCGCCGGCAGGGAGAGGGCGGCCGGGATTCAGTCGGAAGAATTGGATGCCGCCATTCGTGGTGTTCTGGCGCAGCCGCGCTATACTTGGCGCCTGCCCCGGGGACAGGCCGTCGTTGTGGAAGAAACGCAGCACGGATGGTTCGCGTCTTTTTTCGACTGGCTGAAGGAAGCCGTCCGGAGCATCATGCAGCCTATCGCGCGCTGGCTCGAACGTCTTTGGGAGTATCTGTGGGAGCGTGCGCCGGAAATCCGCCCCCCGGAGGCCAAGCGCAGTATGTGGCCGGATCTGGCCAAAGGACTGCTCGTACTGGCCGGCGTGGCGCTGGTGGCCTTAGTGGCGGCGGCCATTCACCATCATTACCGGCCCAAAACGAAGCGCACCGATCGGCAGCCGGCCACGCCGGTCACGACCGTCCTGGATCTGAGCGATGATCGTATCCGGGCGGATGCACTGCCCATCGACGAATGGCTGCAACTGGCGCAGCAACTGGCGGCCGAAGGTCGATTTCGACTGGCCATGCGTGCCTGCTTTTTCTCGACCATGGGTGTGCTTGCCAATCGGCATCTCATCATGCTCGCTGACCATAAATCCAACCGCGAGTACGAACGCGAGGTAATGCGGCGGGCGTCGGACCGACCGGCTCTGGGGGCCGCTTTCAAGTGGTCGGTCGACCGGCTCGATCGCGCCTGGTATGGCATGCGAACGATCAATCGTGACGATTTCACCCGTTTTGCCGTGCAACAGCAGGAGATCGCCGCTCGTGCCCAAGGCTAATCGTGTCATCGTCATTCTGGGGCTGCTCGCGGCCCTGCTTTTCGCTGGCGGTCTGTTGCGTCTGCTCGTGCTGCGGTTTCAAGCTGGGGATATCTATCCGCCGTATTCATCGCTGCGCTCCGATCCCCTGGGGACGCGCGCCCTTTTTGACACTCTGGCGCGCCTGCCGGGGCTGACGGTGGCGCGCCATTTCAGCGACCATCGTGAACTGGGGTCCGAGGCCGCC
>JASJCV010000103.1 GCA_030065275.1 Desulfobacterales bacterium
GCCGTCAGGTCGACGCCGCAGGAATCGAAAGCCGCCGCACGGCGCCCCCGGGATCTTTCGGCACCTGGCATTTCCGCCCCGCGGACGAAGTCCGCCGGCCGCGCCGTGAATGTCAAATATAAGGGGGAACCCATGAAAAGATTCGCCCACCTCACTCCGCCATCGCTCCGGCGCAAACCGCGACAAAGGCTTGCGGCGATGACCGCCGTTTTACTTGGTTTGCCCTTGTGGCTGGCCGGCTGCAGCGATCAACAGGTCGCTGCCGAGGTCCAGGCGCCTAAAGTGATCGTCAGCACCCCCGTGGCCAAGGAGGTCATGGAGTGGGACGAGTATACCGGCCGGTTGCAGCCCATTGAAGTGGTCGAAGTGCGGGCACGTGTCAGCGGCTATCTGGAATCGATTCATTTCAAGGACGGCGATATCGTAAAAGAAGACGATTTGCTCTTCATCATCGATCCCCGTCCGTATAAGGCCGAACACGACCGCGCCGTGGCCCAACTGGCGCTTGCCCAGGCACAGCTTCAAGTCGCCCGCAGCGATCTGCGCCGGGCGCTCAAAGCCCGCGATGCCCGCGCCATTTCAGGCGAAGAGGTCGATCAGCGCCGCTCCCGGGCCATGATCGCCCAGGCCGGTTTCGAGGGCGCCGAAGCGGCGGTTGAATCCGCGGCACTGAATCTTGCGTTCACCCGGGTGACTGCCCCGATTACGGGACGCATCAGCCGCGACTTCGTCTCCGAGGGGAACCTCATCAATGGCGGCACCCCCGAAGCCACACTGCTGACCACGATCGTTTCGCTGGATCCGATCTATTGCTACTTCGAGGCCGATGAACGCTCATACCTGAAATATGTGAGGCTATCGCGCTCCGGCGCCCGCGCGAGCGGAAGGGATTTCCAGCACCCGGTTTATCTGGCGCTGGCCGACCAGACCGGTTTCCCCCACGAGGGCTACCTGGATTTTGTCGACAACCGGCTGGACCCCGCCACCGGGACCATGACCGCCAGGGCGCTATTCGCCAACCCTGATTTCGCGCTCACGCCGGGGCTCTTCGCGCGGGTGCGCCTGGTCGGCAGCGGACGTTACGAGGCCTTGCTGCTGCCCGAAGAGGCCATCGGCACCGACCTGTCCCAGCGCTATGTCTTCGTGGTCAACGACCAGAGTGTGGTCCAATACCGCACGGTCGAGCTGGGACCCCTGATCGGCGGTCTACGGGTGATTCGCAACGGCCTGGAAGGCGCGGAACGCGTCATCATCAGCGGTATTCAAAAAGCCCGCAACGGATCCCGGGTGTCACCGGTTCCAGGCGAGATCACCTATCAGCCCGAGGTTTTTGATCTTCGTCCGGCCGCCTGAACATAACGGACCTGAGCCGCCATGAAACTGCCCCATTTCTTTATCGACCGCCCCATCATGGCCACCGTGATCGCCATCATTACCGTGATCGTCGGGCTGGTGGCGTATTACACCCTGCCCGTGGCCCAGTATCCGGAGGTCGTGCCCCCCAACATCGTGGTGCGCACAAGCTTTCCCGGGGCCAGCCCCGAGGTGATCGCCGCCACGGTGGCCACGCCCCTGGAGCAGGAGATCAACGGGGTCGAGAACATGCTTTACATGACGTCCCAGAGCACCAGTGACGGTCAACTGGAGTTGACCATCACCTTCAAGCTGGGCACCGATCTCGACGAGGCCCAGGTGCTCGTCCAGAACCGGGTGGCCATTGCCGAGCCCCGGCTGCCTGATGAGGTCCGCCGCCAGGGCGTGACCGTCCGTAAGCGCTCGCCGGACATGCTTATGGTGATTCACATGCTCTCACCGCAAAACCGTTACGATCAGCTCTATATCGGCAACTATGCGCTGATCCAGGTCAAGGATGTCCTGGCACGCCTGGATGGCGTCGGGGATGTCTCCATTTACGGTCTGCGGGAGTACAGTATGCGGGTGTGGCTGGATCCGGAACGCGCGGCCATGCTTGACATCACGGCCGGGGATGTGGTGCGGGCCCTGCGCGAGCAGAATATCCAGGTGGCGGCCGGGGTTCTGGCGCAACCGCCGATCCCCCAGAACCGGGCGCTCCAACTGACGGTCAACACACTGGGCCGCCTGACCGAGCGGGAGCAGTTCGGCGAAATCGTCATCAAGACCGGAGATGACGGGCGCATCACGCGTTTGCGCGATATCGCCCGGGTGGAACTGGATGCGCGTGACTATTCGGTCAACAGCTATCTGGACGGCAAGCCCGCCGTGGCCATTCTGGTGTTCCAGCGGCCGGGCTCCAACGCCCTGGCCACTGCCCGTGCCGTGCAATCCACCATTCAGGAGCTAAGCACACGCTTTCCGGAGGGCCTCGAACACCGCATCGTCTACAACCCGACCGAATTCGTCCAGAAATCGGTGGATGCCGTGATCCAGACCATCTATGAGGCCGGGGTTCTGGTGGTGGCCGTGATCCTGCTTTTTTTACAGACCTGGCGGGCGGCGCTGATACCGATGCTGGCCATTCCGGTCTCCCTGATCGGTACGTTCGCCGTCATGGCCGCCCTGGGCTATTCGCTCAACAACCTTTCCCTGTTCGGACTGGTGCTGGCCATCGGCATCGTGGTGGACGACGCCATCGTGGTGGTGGAAAACGTGGAACGCAAGATCGAGGAGGGCCTGGCCCCCCGCCAGGCGGCCCGCGAGGCCATGGACGAGGTCGGCTCGGCCCTGATCGCCACCTCCGTGGTCCTGCTGGCGGTCTTTGTGCCGACCGCTTTTATCAGCGGAATCTCGGGTCAGTTCTACCGGCAGTTCGCCATGACCATCGCCGCGGCCATGGCGATCTCGACCTTCAACTCGCTGACCCTAAGCCCGGCCCTCTGCGCGCTCCTGCTGCAACCCGCGCATCAGAGGGCCGGACGGCATCGCTGGTGGGATCTCACGGTGGGGGCCTTTTTCCGCGGATTCAACCGCAGATTCGATCAGGCCAGTCGGGTGTACACCTGGTCCATCGGACGCGTGGTGCGGCGCAGCGGCATCGCCCTGGCGGTTTACGGGGGGCTGATCTTCCTAACCCTGTTCGGGTTCCGCCAAGTGCCCACCGGCTTCATCCCGCCCCAGGACCAGGGCTATTTGATCGTGGCCATCCAACTGCCGGACCGCGCCGCCCTGGACCGGACCGACGCCGTCGTCCGCCAGGCCACCGCGCTGATCAACGACACGCCGGGAATCGCCGCCGCAGTCGGCTTCGCCGGTTTTTCCGGGGCCACCCGCACCAATGCCTCCAATGCCGCGGCGATCTTTGCCTCCCTGGACCCCTTTGACCAACGCGCCGCCCAAGGGGTTTCGGCCGGCGCGATCACCGCCGAACTGCGCCGCAAGCTGGGCGACCTTCCGGAGGCCCTGATCGCGGTCTTTCCCCCGCCGCCGGTCCCCGGCCTGGGAACGGCCGGCGGTTTCAAACTCCAGGTTCAGGACCGCAGCGGACTCGGGCTGACCCGACTGCAGGCCGCCACCAACGACCTCGTGGCCGCTGGCAACGACCATCCCGGACTGGTGGGCCTGTTCACCACTTTTCGCGCCAACGCACCCCAGATCTACGTGGACGTGGATCGCGCCAAGGCCAAGATGCTCGATGTGCCCCTGAACAACGTGTTCGAGACCCTTCAGGTTTACCTGGGCTCCCTGTATGTCAACGATTTCAATCTCTTCGGCCGCACCTTTCAGGTTCTGGCCCAGGCCGGCGGCGAGTTCCGCCTGGACCCCCAGGATATCGGCAAGCTCAAGACCCGCAGCGCCTCGGGCCACATGGTGCCCCTGGGCTCCCTGGTGACGATCGTGGAGCGTACCGGGCCCGACCGCGTGGTGCGCTACAACATGTTCCCGGCGGCCGAGATCAACGGCGACACGCGGCGGGGATTCAGTTCGGGGCAGGCCGTGGCCGCCATAGCCGCCCTGGCCGACGAGGTGCTGCCGGCCGGCATGGGTTTCGAGTGGACCGACCTGACCTATCAGCAGATCCTGGCGGGCAACACGGCCCTGTTCATCTTTCCGCTATGCGTATTGTTCGTATTCCTGGCACTGGCCGCCCAGTACGAAAGCTGGTCATTGCCCCTGGCCGTCATTCTGATCGTCCCCTTGTGTTTATTGTGTGCCATCTTCGGACTCTGGCTGCGGGGGATGGACAACAATATCCTGACGCAGATCGGTTTCGTGGTCCTGGTGGGCCTGGCCACCAAGAATGCCATTTTAATCGTGGAGTTCGCCAAGGATCTGCAGGAGAAGGGCCAAGACCGTATCACGGCGGTGATCGAAGCCTGCCGCCTGCGGCTGCGCCCCATCATGATGACGGCCTTTTCCTTCATCCTCGGCGTGGTGCCGCTGCTTGTGGCCTCCGGCGCCGGGGCCGAGATGCGCCAGTCGCTCGGTACGGCCGTATTCAGCGGCATGCTGGGCGTGACCTTCTTCGGTCTTTTTCTGACCCCGGTTTTCTATGTGGTGATCCGCTGGTTTGTCGAGCGCCGGCGCAGGTCGTACCCATCCGGCGCATCCGGCTTCTATCCCCAATCCCCAAAGGAGACGGAACCATGAAACCGTACGCTATACCATCGTTTTGTCTGGTTGTTGTGCTGTCGACCGCCGCAAACCTGGCGATCGCGGCTCGTCCGGCCGTCGGTACCCTCGAGGTGGTGGCCGAACTGGACATCAACCCCGGCAATGTGTCGGTAACCCCTGAGGGCCGGATATTTGCCACGGTTCATCAGTTCCGCCGAGGACCCGTGCAATTGATTGAAATTCTCGACCGGACCACCTATCAGCCCTGGCCCAGCGCTGACTGGAATGGCGTTTTCGGGAGCGGCCCGAATGTTTTCAACAGTTTGCTAGGTATTCAAGTCGATGGTCAAAACCGGCTGTGGGTCATCGACAACGGATTGGGCGAGCCCGAGCAGACACCGAAACTGATGGCTTTTGACGTCGATTCCGGATCCGTTGTGTTCCGCTACGATTTTCCGTCCAATACCGGGCCGAAGGGATCGTTTTTGCAGGATATCGCCGTTGATGAGGATCATGGCTTTGTTTACATCGCGGATGTTGGGGGCGCGCACGAACCAGCCATCGTGGTCGTGGATATCGGTAAAAACACTTCCCGCCGGTTTAGCGGCCATCCGTCGCTCTCGCCCGAGAATGTGGATTTGGAGGTCGAAGACAAGGTTATTACCATTGCCGATGCAGAAGGACAGCAGAAACCGGCACGAATCGGGATCAATCCGATCACGATTTCGGCAGACAAGGAAATGCTATTCTACGGCGCGATGAACGGCACCAACTGGTACCGTGTTCCGGCACGACTGTTCCGGGAGGGTGCCGACGATGCCAGCATCGCTGCCGCCGTAATGAAAGCCGGCCCCAAACCGGTTTCGGACGGTGCTTCCACCGATGCAGAAGGCAATCACTATTTTACCAACGTGGGTCGCAATGCGATTGACGTTCTCAAACCCGGAGGCACGCTGCACCATCTGGTGCAGGACGACCGTGTGATATGGCCGGATGCGCTCAGCTTTGGACCGGAGTCCTGGCTTTACATCGCAGTCAATCAGTTGAACCGGGCACCGGCTTTTAACGACGGCCGCGAAATGGGAGGACCTCCTTTTATGATCATGCGCGTGTGGACCGGCACCCGGGGAATTCCGGGGCGCTGAGGTTACGGGCACGAATCCATTGAATACAGCTCCGGCCGACAGACCGGCCCCAAGCCCGCGAGGCTCTGACAAACCAATGACCACGACCAAGCTAACGCAGATGTCCGATCACAGGGTTGATAGAACCCAACAAGTCCTGCCGCTGCTGGTCACGGTGTCCCTGCTGCATCTGATTTATCCGCTGACGGCCTGCGGTGCCTCGCACACCGTCATCGACCAGGTCTTTTACACTCTCATCATGTTGGCCGGCATTTTTTTCAGCCGCCATTCGCGTCCGACCCTGCAGTGGACCTTAGGCACGGCCGCGCACTTCGTTGTCTGCGGGTCGTTTGGCTACCAACGATGGCGATCGCGGCCGGAAGGGGAACAGTCATGAAGGCGGGTATTGACTTCTGTGAGCCGGACGAGCTGCGCGAACAGCTGCGCATGGCGATGAAGATCGTCGAACAGAGTCCGGTCATTCTCTTTCGACGCACCCCCCTGCCGACGCCGCGCCTTCTGTATGTGTCCGAGAATATCGCCCGCTTCGGCTACACGGCCGACGAGCTGGTTTCCGGCCAGGTGGACTGGGTCGACCTGGTCCATCCCGATGATCGCGACCGGCTGCGGGACGAAGTTTCCTCCCATGCGGAAAACGGCACCCGCAATTATCAGCAGATCTACCGGATCAGGACCCGTGACGGCGATACCCGCTGGGTCGAGGATACCACCACCACCGAACACGATGCCGATGGCCGCATCACCCATTACCAGGGAATTGTGGTCGACGTGACCGAGCGTCAGGAAGCCGAGGAGCGCCTGCGCAAAAGCGAAACCAAATTCCGGCGGATTGTGGAAACCGCGGCCGAGGGTTTCGTCCTTCTGGACGACGACATGCGAATTGTCGATGTCAACGATGCCTACTGCCGGATGCTGGGCTATGCGCGCCACGAACTGATCGGGAAAAGACCTTACGACCTTGCTACGGCCGAGTTCCGGCGATTTCTGGATGCCAACATCAAACGCCTGCTAAACCGCGACTACCGCGTTTTCGAGGGCATGTACACCTCCAAGCGGGGCCGCCGGGTGCCGGTGCTGATCCACGGCAATACCCTTCTGGACGAGAACGGCCGGCGGCTCGGCCATGTGGGGTTCGTCACCGATCTGACCGAACAGAAACGCTCCCTCATGGTGGCCGGCGATGTGCAGCGCAACCTGATGCCCCAGCCGCCGCCCCGCATCAACGGGCTGGATATCGCCGGCAATAGCGTGCCCTGCGAAGAGATCGGCGGCGACTACTATGATTTTATCGAGATCCGCCGTGACGAGCGCAATCCCCTGCTGGCCGTGGCTGTGGGCGATATCTCCGGCCACGGGGTGGATTCCGCCTTGCTAATGGCCACCGCCCGGGCTGTGTTTCGCAACCATATCTTCACCCCCGGCCATCTGTCGGATGTGGTTGCCGGCATGAACCGCACCCTTTTGAAAGATTTCGGCTCGCTGAATCGGTTCATGACCCTGTTTGCCATGGAAATCGATCCAGTGCGGGGCGCCCTGCAGTGGGTCCGCGCCGGTCACGACCCGGCGCTGGTGTATCGCCGGGAGCAAGAGCGGTTCATCGAACTCACCGGGCCGGGCGTGCCGCTGGGTATTTTCGGCAACCACACCTTTGCCCAGAATACTTTCCATGAACTGACGGCCGGCACCGTCATCGCCCTGGGCACCGACGGCATCTGGGAAGCCCATGCCCGTTCCGGCGAGATGTTCGGCAAGGCGCGTTTCCGCAAGATCATCGAGCACAACGCCGGACAGACCGCGGCGGCCATCCTGGAGGAGGTCTACCGTGAAGTCTACCGTTTCCTGGGTGGTACCAAAACCGAGGACGACATCACCCTGGTGATCGTAAAAATCATGGAGTGAGTCCACGACAAGCGACAGGAAGGCGGGCGACCGAAGCGAGCCAAGAAAGACCTCACCGGCCGTCCGCCTGCGTATCCAACCTATAAAACAAGGAAGGTTCGAAATGAAAAAAGCAATCATTTTATTAGTCGGATTAACTTTACTGGCTGGAGGGCCGGCCGCCGCGGTTCAGGCCGCGTCCACCGACGAAGACGTGACCAAAATCGAGGATGTGACCCGCGGGGCCCACGTCACCTTGCAGGGCAAGGTAACGCGGATCCTCGACGAAGACGAATTTCGTCTGGCCGACGAGACCGGCAGCATCCTCATCTACATCGGCTGGCGCAACCGGGTGATGGTCAGGGTCGGTGAAACGGTCACCGTGAAGGGTATTGTCGACGACGATCTGGTCTCCGCCTTCCGTCCGGAAGTCTACGCCAGTGAACTGAGGCGTGAAGACGGAACACGCATAAGGTTGAACTGATGATCGATTGACAAAGGGTGAATTGTCACAATTGATTAAATCATAGACATTCACCCGTCGTCGACACCATTCGCCGGGATGCTGTTTGGTTAACACCGGCCGCTGGGTTGCGACACTTCAAAGCAAGGAGACATCATGAAATTGCCCTGCTTTTTCTCCCGCAAGACCGCATGGATGGTGATGATCATGATTGGCAGTCTGATTTTCGTCGGAATGGCCCAGGCGGGTCCTGTCATCATCGAAGACGATGTGCCCATCGAGAGGGGTTTTGCCCGGGAAATCGTGGTCGATGGCCTGGAACACCCCTGGGGCATGGCCTGGCTGCCCGACGGGAATTTGCTGGTGACCGAGCGTCCCGGGCGGCTGCGGCGGGTGACGATCGCCGCCGACGGCAGTGGACGGCTCGATCCGACACCGGTAGCAGGCCTGCCCCCGGTATATGCCCGCGGTCAGGGGGGGCTTCTGGACATCAGCCTGCATCCCGATTTTGGGACGAACAGGCAAGTCTATCTTAGTTATGCTCATGGATCGCGAACGGCAAACCTAACCCGCGTGGCGCGGGCCGTCTATCAGAAGGGACGCCTTGACGACTGGGAAGTGATTTTCGAGACCAACGTGACCAAGTTCGGCACCCAGCATTTTGGTTCGCGCTTTGAGTGGCTGCCCGACGGTACCCTACTTATCAGCGTGGGCGACGGCGGCAACCCGCCGGTCAGGCTGCAGGGGCGCTTCATTCGCGAACATGCCCAGAACCTGGAAAATCCGCTGGGAACCCTCGTGCGTATCAAATCCGACGGTACCATCCCCGCGGACAATCCCTTCACAGATCAGGCGGGCGCGCGCCCCGAGATTTTCAGCTACGGGCATCGCAATATCCAGGGGCTCGTCTACGATCCGTTGCGCAAGACGATCTGGGTCACCGAGCACGGCGCGCTGGGGGGCGACGAACTCAACCAGCCGCAAGCCGGCCAGAACTTCGGTTGGCCCGTGGTGACCTACAGCCGCGAATACTTCGACGGCTCCAAAATCTCACCGGATGTGAGCCAGCCGGGCATGGTCGATCCGCTGCTGGTCTGGATGACGGCCATCGCACCCAGCGGGCTGGCCCTCTATACGGGCGACAAGTTTCCGGACTGGAAGGGTGACTTGTTCGCCGGCGCGCTGATCAAGCAGTCCGTGCGGCATATTGACCTGGATGCAGCCGGCCGGATCACCGGCCAGCGGGAGATGCGTTTCGGCGCGCGCGTGCGCGACGTCGGCCAGGGCCCGGATGGCTACCTGTACGTGCTCACCGACGAAGACAACGGGCAGTTGATCCGCGTCGAACCGGTCGAGGGCGGCGATACCGCGCCGTAGTCCTGATGCAGGCCCGTGCCATAATTGAAAAAGGAGGAAGAGAGTGAAATCACCCGTACCCAAACTGCTCGAAGCATATAACCTGAATGGGATCAACCTGCGCAATCGCGTGGTGATGGCGCCCATGACCCGTGCGCGGGCCGGGGCGGAACGCATACCCAACGCCCTGATGGCAGAGTATTATGCCCAGCGAGCCTCCGCCGGAGTGGTCATCACCGAAGCGACGACGATATCCGTACAGGCCAACGGCTGGGTTCAATCCCCTGGTATCTATACGGATGCCATGACCGCCGGTTGGCGACAGGTGGTCGATGCCGTCCATGCCAGGGAAGGTAGAATCTTCCTGCAACTGTGGCATTGCGGCCGGGCCTCGCACAGCAGTTTTGACAGCGGCCAGCGAGCCGTCGCCCCTTCAGCGATCAAAATGAACGAAGACTATATTCACACGCCAAAAGGCAAGGAAGCGCATGAAACCCCCAGGGCCTTGGAGACCGCCGAGATTCCCGCCATTGTCGAGGACTATCGACGCGCCGCGCAAAGGGGGCAGGCCGCAGGTTTCGACGGCATTGAAATCCACTCGGCCAATGGCTATCTGCTCGACACCTTCCTGCAGTCCAGGACCAACCAGCGCACCGACCGCTACGGCGGCAGCATACCAAACCGCTATCGGATGCTGGACGAGGTGGTGCGCGCCGTGACCGCCATCTGGCCGGCCAACCGGGTGGGCGTGCGGCTTTCCCCCAACGGCGTATTCAATGACATGGGCTCATCGGAGTACCGGGAGCAATTCACCTACGTGGCCCAACAGCTCGACGCCTTTGGTCTAGCGTATCTGCACGTGATGGACGGTCTGGCCTTTGGATTTCATGAACTGGGCCCTCCGATGACGCTGGCGGAGTTCCGCAAGGTCTTCAACGGCCCCCTGATCGGCAATTGCGGTTACACCCGGGAAACGGCCGAGCAGGCCATCGCCCAGGGCCACGCCGACCTGATCGCCTTCGGGCGCCCCTATATCAGCAATCCGGATCTGGTCGAACGCTTTGCCAACGACTGGTCGCTCAATCCCGAGGCGGATGTGGCGGACTGGTACAGCCCTACAGGGGCCAAGGGCTATACGGATTTTGCGGCCATGCCGGAGGCCGGCCTCAACTGAGGTTTAAAAAAAGGCCGCCGTCCATGACCGGCGTGTTCTATTCCTCGATTGAGACGCCAACCAAAAGGCAGTTGAACCATGGGCACGATTTGCAACATCCGTGGGCGTTCAATCGGTATCCGCAGGCTTTGGGCCGCAGGCGGCCCAACAGTTGCCGTCAAGCAGACGGCGACCGCTTTGGCGGGGGCTTTGTTTGTCGTCCTTTTCGGTTCGGCTTTCGCCCGAGCGGCAGACTTCAAGGTGTATACCTATGCCTCGCAGCCCCGCTTCCATGACAGTGTCAATACCCATTGGATCGAAACGCCAAACGGATTGATTGTGATTGACACCCAGCGGCTGCTTTCCGAAAGCCGTCGGGCCGTTCAGCACATCCGCTCGATCGGCAAACCGGTCATGGCCGTTTTCATCACCCACGCCCACAGCGACCATTACGGCGGGTTGCCAATATTCAGGCAGGCCTTTCCGGACGCACCGGTGTATGCCAACCGCACCACGACGGAAAGCATC
>JASJCV010000104.1 GCA_030065275.1 Desulfobacterales bacterium
ATTTCCTTTTCGTCCTTGATTTCGGCGATCTTTTTGACAACGACGTCATTACCGCTAAAACGAATGCCCTCCGCGATGTATTCGGCCATTTGCTTGGTATTGCCCGTACGGCTGACGTAGCCCACCAGTAGCTTCTTCATTGGGATCTCCTTTTCGTCCAGTGTTTAGGGTGTGTTGTTTGTGGGTTCTGCGGCAGGTTGCCATATTAATTACTAGTGTATTATATTAACAACGATTCCGGGCCTGTCACACCATTTGCGTCTCATCGCATGGGTTTTTGAAAGGAAGTTTTCATGGGAATTGATCCCCTATCCGACCCCCTGGCCAGCGCCGTGCTCAACTCGCTTTCCGCCCACATCGCCATCCTGGATGCCGACGGCGTTATTCTGGAAACCAACGAGGCCTGGCGTCGCTTTGCCAACGCCAACAACCCCGGCGAACGGATCGACGCCGTGGGCTCCAACTATCTTGGCATTTGCGACCATGCGGACGGCGATGACGCCGACGATGCCATCCAGGTC
Source organism: Desulfobacterales bacterium (assembly GCA_030065275.1). GTDB lineage: Bacteria > Desulfobacterota > Desulfobacteria > Desulfobacterales > UBA5852 > JABZFP01. The sequence goes on from JASJCV010000104.1 coordinate 522, forward strand.
GCCGCCGGGATCCGCCGCGTAATTGCCGGCAGGGTCCGCGAGTTCGTCTACGATTACCCCTGCCACGCACCGGACGGCAAACATTGGTATTACATGCGGGCGATACGCATGATCGGAGACGACCCCATCCGGGTGGTGGTCAGTCACGAAGACATCACCGCCTTGAAATTGACCGAAGAGGCCCTGCGCGGGAGCCGCCAGGAGATCGCCGAACGGGAGAAAAGCCTCGAAGAGGCCAACATTGCCCTCAAGGTGCTCTTGAAACAGCGCGAGCAGGACAAGGCCGAACTGGAGCGCAAAGTTCTTGCCAACGTCAAGGGACTGGTCTTTCCCTATCTGGAAAAACTGCAGACGGCCCGGCTTAAGCCGAGGGAGCGCACCCTGGTCGAGATCGTCGAAACCCATCTCAAGGACATTATTTCTCCTTTCCTGCAGCAAATGGCCAACGCCGACCTGGTGCTCACACCTCAGGAGATGCAGGTGGCGGCCCTGATCCGCGACGGCAAGAGCAGCAAAGAGATCGCTTCGATCCTGATTGTCTCTGAAGCCACGGTCAACTTTCACCGCAAGAACCTGCGCGAGAAATTCGGTCTGAAGAACAAGCGCGTCAATCTGCGGGCCTATCTGCTTTCAATGACCTGATCCCCGTCGTCCCCTTTTTCATCGGGCAATGAGGGTTTTGGCAGCTCGGGCAGACCCGCCGTACGATCTGCAGGCCGGCTCCGGCGGTGAGCAGCCAGAAAAGGGCCAGCAGGGCCGGATGCTGCCACAACCAGTACTGTGGATAGAACACCATGGCCGCAAGGGCCAACGCCGTCAGGGCCATATCGGCTGTATGGTAGTGGGTTTGACGGCGGGCGGGCAGGTAGCTTGCCACCAGGCCCGGTAACAGATGGCCGCAAGCGTCCGTGCGGCAGGGGCATTTGGCGCAGTAGGCTGCGCAGATCACCAAGAAGGCGACGACCAGAACCAGAATGTATGCCACCGCCGCACTCGGTGCGTTCAGGGCCACACCAATCAACCCCACCAGCATAGCCAGCGCCAACAGTACCAGACTGGTGATGCCGTGAAAGGTTCCCATCGCTATCTCCTTTGGCCGCCGTCAATGGTTTCGGCATTCATTCGGTGTGCGGATGAATGCCCTGCCTGATCCCTGGGTGCCGTAGCGCGGTCATCTTCGATGAACGCTCGAATGTGATCGGTGACGGCCGTCGGCTTTTCCTCCTGCAAAAAATGCCCGCAGTCGGGAATCAACGCCAAGCGCGCACCGGGAATATCTTCACTTAAGCGGCGGCCGATGGTCAGCGGGATGATACGATCTTCGGCCGCCCAAAGCACCAGGGTCGGAACGCTCAGACGGCGTATAGCCTCCGGCGGGACAGCCCATTCCTCAGGTTCCGGCAGCAGCGCCTGCCGGAAGGCCCTTCGACCGGCGGTATCTCTGACCCAAGGCTGTCGATAGCGTTCGGCCCGGGGGGACGAAAACACTTCGGCGCGATGGACCAGATATTGTTGCGACACCCGTCGGAAGACGTGGCGCCGTGTAAACCAGAAGGCCCCCCAGCGGGTGCGGGCCTTTTTGACCATGATCTGGAGCAACCGGGGCCAGTCGGCATAGGCGGTCGTATCCATGACCACGAGATGGGAAAGGGTGGCGGGGTGATGGACGGCGTAGGCCAGGGCCGCCATTCCGCCCACGTCGTGGGCCACCAGGATGAACCGGTCGAGGTTCAGGGCACGGCGCAACGCTTCCAGAAAATGAACGTAGAACGTGGCATCATAGCGAACCCCTCGGGGTTTGTCCGAATCGCCATACCCCGGCAGATCGGGTGCATAGATCCGGTAGTCCTCGGCCAGGGGGGGGATACAGTGGCGCCACAAATGGCGGTTGCTGGGAAAACCGTGCAGCAATACCATGGGCCGCGCATGATGCTGGCCCGCCACCTGGACGGCGATATTGATATCCTTCTGCTGAATCCGCAGCGTGATGCATTCCATGGCGATACCTCCCGTAACGAATATATTGGCTGGACGTCCATTCAATTATCTGTCAAAAAAACTCAGACCTTTTCCCCCAACAGCAGGCCAATCGCCTGGTGAGCGGCCTCCCAGATCTGGCGGTCGGTCAACAGGTCGGTCTCGGTGATCAATTGCAGACCAAGTCCGTCGATAATGCTGGTCAGAATGGCGGACAGGCCCGCCGCCGGGATCGGCGGGGTGATGTCTCCGCGGTCGACGGCCGCCTGGAGACCTTTCTGGATGGCTCGACGGAAATTGCCATAGAGGGTCTGCAGTTGGGTCTTAAGTGCGGGGCTCTGGCGGGCGGCCGCCTCGGCTTCGAAAAAGAGGCTGAAAAAATCCGGATCGTGCTGAAGGAGCTGCTGCATGGCATCCACCACACGGTCGGCCAATTCCGCGGCACTGCGGCTTGAGCCGAAAAGATCTTGGACCAGAATCACGCTGGCGGCCATGTTTTCTTGGATGACCCGGGCCAGCAGATCCTCCTTGTTCTTGAAATAGTAGTGAAGCAGACCGCGGCTCACCCCGGCTTCGGCGGCCACGAGATTTACCGTGGTGCCGGCAAATCCACGCCGGGCCAGAACGGTGCGGGCGGCCTGGAGAATCTGGCGGATTTTTTGATCCGTGCTTTGGGCGGAACGCTGACGGGGCATGGTATGCGGCACACGTATAATTTTGTTGGTTGTCCAACAAATTTTTAACGCCGGTTTCTGTGGATGTCAAATAAAAATTGCGTCTGCCGTCGGTAGGGTTGGAAACCGTCTTGATCCTGGCATGCAGATAGCCGAAGGCCACTCCGAACAGGCCGCCGGCGATCGGAACGGGGGGGCCGGTTGCGGCCGGCGCCATGGGGGCCGCGCCCGCCGCAACCGGCAGGGAGAACTAAATCGGGGAGGAGATTTAGTTCCCTGACAGTGAAGGTGACACCACACCCGTTTCCGTGACCGTCGCAAGGCCGTGGTCCGACGGTCGTATCCCCATGGGTTCTTTATGACCGATGTTCTGGCGTGATCCGCCGACGAGATTCAGCAGATCGTTCACAACGCCTTTCATCTGTTCGGCCTGGGCGCTTAATTCCTCCGAGGCGGAGGCGGATTCTTCGGCATTGGCGGCATTTTGCTGCACCACCTTGTCCATTTCATTCACAGCCCGATTGATTTGTTCGACCCCCTGGGCCTGATCGTTGGAGGCCGCGGCGATTTCAGCCACCAGATCGCCCATTTTGGTTGCCGACTGAGCGATGTCGACAAACGCCTGGTCGGACCGGGAAACGAGGTCGACGCCTTCATGAATGCGGTTGGCCGTATCCTCGATCAGAGCTGTTGTATCGTGGGCCGCATCAGCGGCCCGGATGGCCAGGTTGCGAACCTCATCGGCCACCACGGCAAAGCCGGCCCCGGCCTCTCCGGCCCGGGCCGCTTCCACCGCGGCGTTCAGGGCCAGCAAGTTGGTCTGGAAGGCAATTTCGTCGATGGTCTTGACAATTTTTTGGGTTTCGTCACTGGCTTTGGCGATGGCGTCCATGGAACTGCGCAGTTCTTCCATTTCACCGCTGGCCTTGTGGACGACCGTGTTGGTGGATGTCATCAGGTGGTTGGCCTGGTCCGCATGTCCGGCGTTCTGCCGTGTCATGGCGGCCATTTCTTCGAGGGACGAGGCCGTTTCCTCAAGGCTGGCGGCCTGTTCGGAGGATCCCTCGGCCAGGGACTGACTCGCAGAAGAAACCTGACCGGCCGCCGAAGCCACCTGCTCGGCCCCTTCCGCCATGTGGTCGGAAATGCGCCGCATGACGCGAACGATGCCGCGCGCAATGAACACCGCCAGGATCAGGCCGATGATCAGCGCCGTCAGACCGACCAGATTGACATTGCGTCGGGTCATGCGGGCGGCTTCGAGCATGATTTGGTCGGTCATGATATGCCGACGCGCGGTTTCGCGGATGGTTTTAAGTCGATCCTGGATATTTCGGAGAACCGGCACGGTTTGCGTGGCGTAAATCGCTTTGGCGGTTTCCATGCCTTCGATCTGGCTGTCGTGCCACTCAAGAATTCGATCGATCGCGGCCAGGGTCTTTTCGGCCGCCGGCTGCGTATGCTCGCGGTAATACAGAATCGCTTCGCCGCGCGCACCGCGCTTGAGCATGTCATCCACGGCCACCGCCGAGCGGTGCAATTGGTCATGGTGTTGCTCCAGAAGCGTCCAATGGCTGTTGAACGTCTGATCACCGGACTTCAGGTCCGCGGCCTGCTCCCCATAGATCCAGCGTCCCAGGCTGCATTGACGCGGATCCTTTTCCACCTTCAGCGCCGCCACCTTCGGATCGAGAAACGCGTCTTTGACCGTGTGCATCCAGTTGAGGTGATCCACCTTCTTGTTGCGCAGGAAATTGCCCAATTCGCTGTCGGCCTGGTGAAACGCATTGTCGATTTCAATGGCCGATGCATGCAGACGCGCATGCGGTTCTTCGATGGCTTTCAAAAGCGGTGCAAGGGAAGGTACCAGCTTCTCAGCCGCCTGGCGGCCTTCACCATGAAGCCACCGGCCAAAGGCGCACTGGGTTGGATCGGTTTGTACAGTCAGAGTGGTGATTTTATCGTCGGTGAGCAGGGCATTGACCTGCCCCGCCCAGTTGAGATGGTCTACTTCCCTCTGGGCCAGCAGGCCATCCAGTCGATTGCCGTCGATCACCTCTCCGGCGTTGCGGACGATCTGGCCCACCCCCGAGAAGCTGAGGTATACGACCCCGATCAGCATGACGAGAATGAGCCCGAATCCGAAACCGATGCGTTTTCCTATGGTCCATTTTTTCTTCAATTTCATGGACGACCTCCTGATGGATGGCAGGGGTTGGCGGTTGTGATGACAGCGGCGACGCTGCCCGGGGAACGCTTCGAGCGTTCCGAACTGATAGGGTTTATCGGGTGATCGGCACCGGTCTTGACAGGCTTAAAGTGGGTATAAATTGGGGTGGTGGTTACCCTGTTTTGGCGTGAACCGACGCCAGGTAGGCGCGCAAGTTGACTTTGGTATTCGCCAAGCCCAGCTTGCGGCGGATGCTTTTGCGACAGGAGGCGACCGAACTCGGCGCGAGGTTCATGTTTGCGGCAATCTGCTTGGTCTGCAAGCCCTGGCGCACCAGTTCGGCCACCTGGATTTCGGTCGGCGAGAGCGCCAGGTAAGAATTGAAAAAGGGGGCGGCGGTTCCGCGCAGCATGGCATCCAGATTGGCGGCTGCCATCTCCAGACTACTCGCCGTGGCAGGGTCGACCTTGCCTCTGAGGGCTTTCTGGAGGTAGGGCCGGATCATTTTATTGATGTGATCGAAGATATTGGCTTCAATCGCATCTTTTTCGGCTTCGCGGTGGTCCAGCGATGCCTTCAGGGCCTTGTTGGCCTTTTCCAGCCGTTCGCTCTTTTCGCGCAATTCGGTTTCATGCGCGATGAGGCTCGCTTCGATTTGCTTGCGGCCGGTGATGTCCCGGTTGCTGGCCCGTCTTCCACGCCAGCGGCCGTTTTCCTCGTACACCGCCTGGCAGAAATGGCTGATCCACTTGATGTTCCCCTGTGTGTCGATAATGCGGAAATCCAGGTGGGCGTGACCCGGCGAGTTGATCTCGTGACTCAGGTGGTATTCGACATCGGCCCGATCCGCCGGGTGGATGATCTCGTTGAACAGACCGGGGTTTTCGATGAAGGCTTCCGGCGAATGGCCCGTGATCCGCTGGCAGGACGGTGACACGTAGAGAAACTGTCCATCCGGGTCGATCCAGTATTCCCAGTCGTAGGTGAAGTCCGCGACCAGTCGAAACTGCTTCTCGCGCTCTCTCAGGGAGGCCATCAGTTTGCTGTTCTGGATGTGGTCCATGCTCATCTTGGCGATGAGTTCCGCCGTGTTGGACAGGCAGACCAACAGGGGTTTGATCCGGTCTTCCGAAAATACGGGCACTGCATCGAATGCCTCCAGATAGGCGGCCCGGTCGAATCCGTAGTGCTCGGCCTGGCGGGAAAACCTTGCCCGGGTTTGCGGGTCAGCGGTCTCCAGTAGAAATTGACCCAGAAAGACATTGGCCACGTGTCTGCCGTCGACGACGATCGGGGCGGCAATATCCACGAGGCCATGGGGGCACCGCAGGATCTGATAGGCCTGTGACGCCGCCATCTGTTCCTGCGTTTTTTGGTTGTGGCGCTGGCAGTTGCGGCGGGCGTCAGGGTGTTTGCGGTGAAACTGGGTGCAGATGCGCTGGCGGCCGGATTGGGTTATGACGGCCCCTTCCGGTGTCAGGATAGCACAGGCGATGCCTGTGGCTGTATGAATGGCGCTGGTTATCTGCTTGAGTTTTTCTTTCGGCAGGTAGTCTTCCGGCATCGTCGGCACCCCGTGCGCTAGGTTCAGACGGCGAAGATCATCCATCCGTGCGGGCGGCGATGAAACCACCCGACCATCAAGGTTGAACTGATACTATGCCGGCTTGATGCATGCGCCTATCGAGGCGGCGCGAGGAGTGCGGGGTGGGGCGAAAACGCAGTTTCCTTTTTAGCATATCAATTGCTTTGGGCCAACAGGTAATCCAGCTCGTCCCATTGGTAGGGGGCTGCGGTCCTGCCGACGCGGCGGGCCATGATTCCTCGCCGAACGCCGACACGACAGGAGACGTCCGCTTTGGGCGCGGGAGGCCGGGCCCCCTGGGCGATTGCCGGTGGGTGCGGGGCCTCAGGCGCCAAGCTTGACCACCATCAGGGTGATATCGTCCTCCGCGCGCCGGTCTCCCATGAAGGATTTCACTGCGGCCAGGATTACTTCCCTGATATGATGCGCGTCGCGGCCGGCATGTCGACGCACCAGGTCGCGGACGCGTTCTTTGCCGAACATTTCCTCTGTCGTGTTGCGGCTTTCCCAGACGCCGTCGGTGCCCACCACGAGGATCTGGCCGGGCTTGATATCGACCCGGCGGTTGGTTCGATAGGCATAGTCCCCGTCGAGGCCCAGGGCGATGCCCTCGCCCCTGAGGGTCTCGAAGCGATCCCCGGTGGGATCGTAGAGCAGGGCCGGATCATGACCGGCGCGAACCCACTGCAACATGCGGTTGTCAGGTGCGTAGAGGAAGAAGAACAGGGTCATGAACTGCCCGCTTTCCTGGACATCGGCAACCAGTTGGGCGTTGACGTCCTGCACGATCCGGGCCGGGTCGCCGGGCAGGGCCGCCCGCTGGCGCAGGGCCGAGCGGACGGTGGCCATCAGCAGCGCCGAGGCGATGCCGTGGCCCGATACGTCCCCCAAGGCGAAGGCCATTTGACGGGAATCGTCACGCGCGACGGCAAAGAAATCGAAATAGTCTCCCCCGGTCTCGTCGCAGTAGACGCTCCGGCCGGCAATCTGCAGCGCTTCGTTCGTCAAGACCCCCACGCGAGGCAGGAGCCGCTGCTGGACTTCGCGGGCCAGCGCGAGCGAGTGGCGCATGGCGTCCCGCTCCTTGAGACCTTCCGTCATGGTGTTGATGACATCGCCGGCGTAGCCGATTTCATCGTTGGCCGTGACGCGCACCTTGTGATCGAAATTTCCCCGCCGGATCTGTTTGAGCACCCGGATGATCGATCCCATGGACTGGGTGATGTTGCGCGACACGATGAATACCAGAAACGCTCCCACGAGCATGAACACGACGGCGTCAAAAATCACCGCCCGGCGGATCATGGCCGCAAGCTCATGCTGATCCTTGGCCACCGAGACGATGCGCAGGGTGGCCCCGACGATGCTCAGCAGGGGCACGACGTTGCAGGCCAGCAGGAGGCAGCCCAGGCGGACGCTGAGTTGCATACGCATGACCCGCGACGTTTGGGAAAGCCCGCCCTCAGGAAAAAAGACTGGAGCGAGCCACTTCTGCAGGATGCTTTCGAGCAGGAAAAAGGCCACCACGACCGTGGTCAGGCCGGTGCTGAGGCTGCGAAACAGCGCCCGGTGGATTTCAATCGGACCGGCGCCGCTGAACCAGAATATCCCGGTGTAAAGGATGGTCCCGTACAGCCACAGCGACCACGACATCATGAGCAGCATGTAGGGCTCGTTCAGCAGGCGTCGCCGGGCCTTGCGGGTGAGCTTTCCGCTTATCGGCTCTCCGGCCTCCTGCCTGTTGAGATAGCGCCGAATCGGCCGCTCGTAGCGTATGATGAAAACGATGGCCACCGCGAAGACGATCGGAATGAAGGTGAGGTCCAGAAAGGTGGCCAGGCGAAGGATCGCCGGGGGCGGGGGGGCGTCGCCCTGGATGATCAGGAGGTCCATGCTCAGACCGCTGATCAGGTTGGCGCCGACCATGGCCGTCAGCATGCTGTTCTTCAGGCGAAAACGGGTCCAGGCATTCATGATCAAGGGTGCCTGCGTGGTTCCCTTGGCCGCTACGCGGCCAGGAAGGGTTGAATGGGTTAAGGGCCGAGGCCGCAGTTTTTGTTTCAAGGCCGTCGAAAGCTGCCCCGAGGTTTCAGACACATGCGTATGCCGGCCCCGATCGATAAGGCGCCTTCAACGGGTGGAGACTAACGAACCTGGTCGTTCATGAATTGGTGCAGGGCCTGAACGAGCTCTCCCGAATGCTCCATGGGCAGGGCATGGCCGCCGCCGGGCAGCATCAGAAGCCGGGCATGATCGATCCGGCGGGCCATGGTCTCCGCCTGAGCCGGCTCGGCCACGGGGTCTTCCCGCGTGCCCATGACCAGCGCGGGTATCTGCAGAGCGCCCAGCCGATCCACGACCGAGGGCCGGTCGCGAACGGCCTCGAGAGCCTGCAGGAGGGCACGTTTGGGCATCGCGCGCAAGCGTCTGCGCCAGGCCCTGATGGGTGCGGGCGATCGCCGCGCAAACGAGGGGCTGAAAAAGGCGCTTGCCACGCGGCGCGCGAGCCAGCGGTTCATGCCGCCCATATTGATGGTCATCGACATGAGGCTCAACTGAGCGCGGCGCTCGGGTTTTTCGGCTTCGGCCGAGGTGCTCAGGAGGACGAGCCCACGCAGGCGCGAAGGGGCCATCAAGGCCATCTGCAAAGCGGCCATGCCGCCCAGGCTGTGGCCGACGACCACCGCCGCCTCGATGTTCAGGAAATCCAGGATCCGGACCATGTCGCGAGCCAGATCCGTTACCGTCCAGGACTGCGGCGGGACGCCGCTGCCGCCGTGGCCGCGAAGATCCACGCCGACTGTGCGGTAGTTCCCGGCCATGCCGTGGGCGACCGTGTCGAAATCGTGATGATCGCACCACATGCCGGGCAAAAGCACAAGCGGAAACCCCGTACCCTGCTCATGGACCTTCAGGTGGACATCAGCGGCTGGAATCGAATGGGTTGCCATCGACGGGGTCCTGATGACGCCGGCCCCGCGTGGCAGGGCGGCGGCATGCTTGCCAATCATATCATACGGCGCGTGGATGCCGGCGCTTGACGCGCCGGCCGGTAAAACCTTATGCTGATTGGCCATATCAAAATTTCAATACAGCCAGCGTACCTTATCGGAGGTGTCAATGGAAGTCTATTTCGACGAGGCCTTTTACCCGGTCTACACGGCCGATCCGGCGGCCGCGGCCGGGCGGATGGAGGCGGTCGTGGCCGCCCTCGAGGACGAAGTCGATTTCAAACCCATCCCACCCGCGGCTGAGACGGATCTCCTGCGCGTGCACACCCGGCGCCACCTCGAATGGGTCCGCGCGCAAGGCGTCTATGAGGTGGCCGCGCTTGCTGCCGGCGGCGCGATCCAGACGGCCACGCGCGGCCTGACTGCGCCGGCTTTCGCGCTGATCCGGCCGCCCGGCCACCACGCCTCCGCCGACAGCTGCTGGGGATTCTGCTACTTCAACAACATGGCCGTGGCCCTGACCCGGCTCAAGCAGGAAGGCGCGATCACCCGGGCGTTCGTGCTCGACTTCGATCTCCACTACGGCGACGGCAACGTCAACATTCTGGGGGACCGGGACTGGATGACGATCGTCAACCCCGAAGCCGGCACGGCGCAACGCTATCTGGAAGTCACCGAGGCCGCTCTGGCCGCCGAAACATATGACGTTATCGGCGTCTCCGCCGGATTCGACCATCACGTGGAGGACTGGGGGGGGCTGCTGTCGACCGACGACTACCACGCCCTGGGCCGGATGGTGCGTGCGGCCGCTGACCGTCAGTCGGCCGGCTGTTTCGGCATTCTCGAGGGCGGCTACAACCACGACGTCCTGGGGCTCAACGTGCGGGCCTTCATCCGGGGGATGGGCGCTCACCACTTATCGTAATAGGCACGGCGCTTTCTACCGGCGGGTCTTCAACAATCCGCAGGGCCGCCTGTCTTGATTTATTTGCATTTATTCACAGATTTTCACGGGCAAACAATAAAGGTGCCTGTGATTGTAAAAAAAAGGAAAGCCCATTGAAAGCGCGCGATCAATTGATCGCTATTGACGCGGGTTTTTCCAAAGCCTACCAGAAAAAGACGGGCATCGCCGGCTACACCTTGGTTTAC
>JASJCV010000105.1 GCA_030065275.1 Desulfobacterales bacterium
GTCTACGACAAGAAATCCAACGACCTCTCGGCGGTCATTGCCAAGATCAAGGCCAACAAGGACGTTCAGGCGGTGGTCAACTGGTCGATCGTTCCGGCCCAGGCCATCGTGGCCAAAAATATGCGCCAGGCCGGATGGGACGTACCGCTTTTCCAGAGCCACGGGTTCGGCAACATCAAATATGTCGAAGCGGCCGGCGCGGCGGCGGAAGGTATTCTCTTCCCGGCCGGGCGATTGCTGGTGGCGGAGCAGCTCCCGGAAGATCACCCCCAGAAAGCATTGCTCACCCGCTATATCGCCGACTATGAAGGCAAGTACCAAGAGGCGGCTTCGACTTTTGGCGGCCACGGCTACGACGCCTACATCATCCTCAAGGCCGCAATTGAAAAGGCCGGTACCGACCGAGCCAAGATCCGTGATGCCATCGAAAACATCCAGGGCCTGCCCGGCACCGGTGGCATCTTCAGCTTTTCGGCCGAAGACCATAACGGCCTCGGCATCGATTCGTTTGAGATGATTACGGTCAAAAACGGAAAGTTTGTGCCCTACAAAGGGATGTAGCCTTTGACGCACCGCCGCTCGGCGGTGGTGAGGAGGCCGTTCGTTGAGCGTCTTCGAGGGGCCGGGACGGATCCGGCCCCTTTTTCACGGACGGGATCGGCCCGCAGCGCGGCGCCGCGCCGAATCCGTTCGGCTAGTGACCGGTTGGCTTCATGACGGTAGAGCTCTTTATCCAGTATCTTTTCGCCGGCATCACCTATGGTGCGATCTACGCCATCGTGGGCATCGGCTTCAACATCATCTACAACACCACTGGCATCATCAACTTCGCCCAGGGCGAGTTCGTCATGCTGGGCGGCATGATCGCCATCTCCCTGATGCCGTTCCTGCCGCTATCCCTCGCCATTGCGCTGGCGGTGGTCATTACGATGATCTGCGGGGCCCTGGTGGAAATGGTTTTCATCCGCTGGCTTGACAGCCCCGGTGTGCTGCGGATGATCATCATTACCATCGGCCTCTCCATTCTCATCCGTGAAGTCGCGTTGCACATCTGGGGAGAATCCATCCGTTCGCTGCCGTACTTCGTGGGCGACGAAATTACCACGGTGGCCGTCCTCGGTGCCCGCATTTCACCCCAGGTCCTGTGGGTGATTGGCGTGTGCGGCCTGATGGTGCTGGTTCTGAGCATCTTTTTCAAAGCCACGTCGATCGGCCGCCAGATGCGTGCCTGTGCCGCCAACCGCAAGGCGGCCATTCTCTGCGGGATCAACACCCGCAACATGGTGACCCTTTCCTTCATGCTGAGCGCCGGCATCGGGGCCCTGGCCGGGTGCGTGATGTCGCCCATCACCTCCACCGAGTACGACATCGGCACGGGTCTGGCCATCAAGGGGTTCACCGTGGCCATTCTGGGGGGGCTGGGCAATTCCATGGCCGCCGTCGGCGCCGGGCTCCTGCTGGGCATCCTGGAAGCCTTTTCGATTTCGGTGATGCCGCTGGCGTTCAAGGACGCCATTGCCATCACCATTCTGCTGATGATTCTCTTCGTGCGCCCGCACGGGCTGTTCGGTTCGAGCACGGCCGCCGGGTTGAAGGAATTTTAAAGAATGAAGAAGATGCTTCCCTTCGTGCTGCTCCTGGTCGTGGTGGTCGCCATCCAGCTACTGACCGCCTGGACCGACACCCGCTACTATCTGACCCAGATGACCATGTCGGCCTACTACGCGCTCTTGATCATCGGTCTTTGCGTGGTGATGGGCTATGCCGGGCAGATTTCGATCGGGCATGCCGGCTTCTTCGCCATCGGCGGTTATCTTTCAGCAGCCTTGACGACCCGTAATCTGATCGCCTACAAGGACACCGCCCTGGTCCGCGTGCTGGACGCCACGGGACTGATCGTCGCCGGCGAGGATATCTACGGCGAGGCGCTGATGGCGGTCACGCCCTGGGCCGCCTGTATTCTGGCCGTGCTGACGGCCGCCGTGATCGCTCTGATCCTGGGCATTCCGGTGCTCAAGCTCAAGGGCCACTACCTGGCCATGGCGACCCTGGGGTTCGGCATCATCATCTACCGCATCGTGCTGGCCAGCGCCTATTTCGGTGAGGCGGACGGCATCTCCGAGGTGCCCGCGTTCCAACTGCTTCCCGGCCTGGCGGTCAGTGGCGATTTCGGCGCCCGGGTGTCGAATTATTATATCGCCTGGGGACTTCTGCTCTTCGGCATGCTGCTCATGAAAAACCTCATCGACAGCCGGGTCGGCCGGGCGCTGCGCTCGATCCACGGCTCCGAGGAAGCGGCCGAGTCGGTCGGGGTCGATACCGCGCGTTTCAAGCTGCAGGTCTTCGTGATTTCGGCGGTGTTCGCCGCGGTGGCCGGCGTCTTTCTGACCCACTACAACGGCGGCATCGGGCCGTCCGAGGCCAGTGTCATGAAGTCGGTGCGTTATGTGGCCATCGTCGCGGTGGGCGGCATGGCGCACCTCTGGGGCGCGCTGTTCATGGGTATAGCGCTCAATTTCCTCTCGCTGCGCGGTGTGTTCGGGTCGTATGACGACGCCGTGTTTGGTGTTATCCTGATCGTGATCATGCTCTTCGCACCCAACGGTATTTTGAGTCTGGACTGGCGTGCCTACCGGCGGCGGTTGTTTCCGCGCGGCCGGGCCGCGGAGACCGCCGGGGAGGGGAACCGATGAGCCTCCTGGCGGTAACGGAACTGCACAAGAAATTCGGCGGACTGCACGCGGTCAACGATGTCTCCTTCAACGTCGAGTCCGGGTCGATCAAGGCCGTCATCGGCCCCAACGGCGCCGGCAAGACCACGCTTTTCAACCTCATCACCGGGGCGCTCAAGGCCAGCGCGGGGCAGGTGCAGTTCAAGGGCCGGGACATCCAGGGGCGCAAAACGCACCAGATCGCGGCCTGCGGCATCGCGCGGACGTTTCAGAACATCAAGCTTTTCCATGATATGACGGCGCTCGAAAACGTGATGGTGGGGCGGCACTTGCGCAGCCGGGCCGGATTTATGGCGGCGATGTTCAATCTGCCCTGGACGCGCCGGGAAGAGCGGGCCATTCGCGACAAAGCGATGGAGCTGCTCGCGCTGCTCGAAATCGCCGATTTCGCCGATGTGGATGCCACCAGCCTGGCGTTCGGGCAGCAGCGGGCCGTGGAATTCGCCCGGGCGCTGGCCCTTGAGCCGGAGCTTCTGTTGCTGGACGAGCCGGCGGCCGGTCTTAATATCCACGAAACCGCCGACATCGGGCGGCTGATCACCCGGATCCGCGGACTGGGCATCACGGTGCTGCTGGTCGAACACGACATGTCGCTGGTCATGGACATATCCGATGAAATCGTCGTGCTGAGCTTCGGTGAGAAAATTGCGGAAGGGGTGCCCGCCGCCATCCAGAACAACAGCGAAGTGATCCGGGTCTATCTGGGGGACTAACATGCGGGGCGCACCATGTTGAAAATTCTCAATCTTCAGGCGGGCTACGGCAATCTCAAGGTTCTCAAGAACGTCTCCATGCATGTGGCCCGCGGCGAGATCGTCACCATCATCGGGGCCAACGGGGCCGGTAAAACCACCCTGTTGTCGACGATCGCCGGCCTGCTGAAAGCCACGGCGGGCGAAATCCGTTTCGAAGACCGGAATATCGCCGCCCTGGCCGCGCAAAAAATTCCCGCCCTGGGCTGCGTCCTGGTGCCCGAAGGACGCCAGATCTTCGCCGACCTGTCCGTTGAGGAAAATCTGATCTTGGGAGGGCACGTGCTGAGGCGCAATGGCCGACGCGAACTCGCGCGGCAGTTGGATCATCAGTACGCCTTGTTTCCGATTCTGAATGAACGGCGGCACCAGTTTGCCGGTACGCTCTCCGGCGGCGAGCAGCAGATGCTCGCCATGGGGCGGGCCCTGATGTCGAAACCTTCCCTCATCATGATGGACGAACCCTCGACCGGTCTGGCGCCGCTGATCGTTCAAGACATTTTCAACGTCATCGTCAGGATGCGTGACGAGGGTAAAACCGTGCTGCTGGTCGAACAGAACGCCAAAGCGGCACTCCAGGTGGCCGACCGGGGTTATGTCCTCGAAACCGGCAAAGTGGTCCTGCAGGGGCGGGCCCGCGAATTGCTGGAGGATGTGGAGGTCAAACGCGCCTACCTGGGCAAGGATTATGGTGATTTCTATGACGGCAGAGAATGAAGCTAACGTTTGTATTCCCGAGGAACGCGGCCATCTGGTGCTCGAGCACCTGCAGAGCACCCTCAACCGGGCCTATCGCAACGTGGCCTTTCATCGCCAACGGCTGGATGCGCGGCAGATCGATCCCGCCGATATCCAGTCGCTCGACGATGTACCCCGGCTGCCGTTTCTGACCCGGAAACATCTGAGCGAAAACTACCCTTACGATCTTTTCGCCGTTCCGCTGCGCGATATCGTCCGCATTCATACCGCCCCCGGCACCGCCTCGAATCCCACGGTCAGCGGTTACACGCGCCAGGATATTGTCATTTGGGAGACAATGGTGGCCACGGCCCTGGAGAACGCCGGCGTGGGTCCCGAAGATATTCTGCAGATCAGTCTGGATCCGGGACTGGCCAACTGGGGCCGTGATTACAAGAGCGGGGCCGAGGCGCTCGGGGCGAGCGTAATCCCCAACACGCTGTTGTCCATCGAAAAACAGCTCATGGTCATGCGCGATTACCGTCCCACGGTGCTGGTGACAACGCCCTCCTACGCCCGCCAGGTGGCAATGAAAATCGAGCGCGATACCCTGCCGCTCGACGACTTCCGCTTGAAAACCCTGATTCTGACGGGCGAGCCCGCCGACCGCGATCTGCGGCGGTTTCTCGATCAGGCCCTGAACGTGCAGTGCTGGCAACATTACGGTTTGAGCGAGATACCCGGTCCGGCACTGGCCTACGAGTGCGGAAACCATTCATGTCTGCATGTGAATGACGAGCATTTCTTTCCGGAGATCATCGACCCGCAAAGCGGGGCTTCCCTGCCTGCGGGTGAGTCGGGTGAGCTGGTGCTGACGACGCTGACCACACGGGCCTATCCGCTCATCCGTTTTCGCACCGGCGATCGAGCGCGCATCGTGACCGAGCCCTGCTCCTGCGACTGTCGCCTGGCCCGCATCGAATGGCTGACGGAGCGGACCGACCG
This sequence comes from Desulfobacterales bacterium, assembly GCA_030065275.1. Lineage (GTDB taxonomy): Bacteria > Desulfobacterota > Desulfobacteria > Desulfobacterales > UBA5852 > JABZFP01. The sequence goes on from JASJCV010000105.1 coordinate 5,168, forward strand.
GCTGGTTTGCATCCGGGGCGTCAAGGTCCATCAGCAACAGGTGATGACCGCGGTCGAGAACGCGCTGGGCTTCAAGCCGCAGGACAGCTGCCTGTTCGAAAGCCGTTACGAAGATAAGACCTTTCTTGAAATCTGGATCGCCGTTGAAGACGCCTCCTTTTCCGATGAGATCAAGATGCTCGAGCTGCGCATGAAGACGATTCGCGACCGGATCCAGGAGAGCACCGGCGTTCCGGTGATCGTGCGGTTGAAGGAACGGGCCACGGTCGCCGCCGGTCCGCCCGCCACAGAACCCTAAAAACAACCCGCGCCCGGTTCCCCGGGCGCCCACCGATACGGTCGAATCGATTCACCCCGGCCGGCAGTTCCTCGTCGGTTCCGTAACGTTATTCACCCCCGCCGGATGACACCATCCATTCGCGCGCCAGTTTGACCTCCAGTCGAATTCGGCGTATAAATATTAATGATTTAAGTGAACTAAACACTGGGCCCGTACCGCGATGTTAATGGCATTCCCCCGGAAATGACGGCCCGCTAAATAGGCAACCAAATCGCGCGATGAACCGACAGCCGAACATCTTGCAGCTGATTTGGGGGGCGGCCCTCACCGCCGCCGGGGTCGGTGTTTTTTTCATGCTGCCCGAGCGAATGGCCCAGATCGCTGCAGCGCGGCAATTGTCGGGATCCTCGCTGGAAATGCTGTTTTTGTGGTTTTGCTTCGGCCTTCTTGGAGCCCTTCTTATTGGCGGCGGCGTACGCAAAATCTATTTGGTCCTCAAAGCGCCGCCGACCGACGACGTTCAATAAATCCAGAGAGATGGTGATATGAATACGAAATCAGATGGCCTCAGGGTTAAAGATGTGCAGGCGCCGGATCTCACGTCCGAAGTCGCCTATCGGGACTACCTTCAGGAAATCTGCAACAAGATCTATGCGGCCAACAACCTGGACGAGATCCTGATCGATCTCAAGGAAGACATCACCCACCTTTTCAAGGCTCAACGCATCACGGTTTTCGTGGTGGACGGCAAAACGCGCGAGTTGGTCTCGCGGTTCAAATCCGGGCCCGAGATATCCGAAATCCGCATTCCGATATCCGTCGACAGTATCGCCGGTTTCACGGCCAGCAAACAGAAACCGGTCAATATCAAGGACGTCTACGATACGGCCGAACTCAACCGCATGTCCCCCAATCTCAAGTTCGACCGCAGCTGGGATCAGAAAACCGGATTCCGCACCCGGCAGGTGCTGGCTTACCCAATCGTCTTCAAGAAATTTCTTCTGGGCGTACTGCAGCTGATCAACTGCAATCACAACGAACAGTTCACGAGCGAAGACGTCACGTCTGCTGCCAAGGTGGCCGAGATCATCGGCATCGCCGTCTACAACCAGAAAAGAATTGCCGGCAAGGCCCGCCCCAACCGTTTCAGTTACCTGCTGGACAACCACTTCATCACCCAGAAGGAGTTGGACAAGGCGGTGGCCGAATCACGCCGTCAAAAGAAGACCATCGAGGACGTGCTTATCCGCGATTATGACATCGCCAAGAAGGACGTGGGCCAGTCGCTTTCCAAATTCTACGATGTTCCCTTCATCGAGTATTACAGTGCCGCGCCGGTTCCGGGCGATCTGATGAGTGGACTGCGGATTCCTTTCCTGGAGCGCAACTGCTGGGTGCCGCTGCGCACCGACGGCCGCAAGGTCGTGATCGCCATCGACAACCCCAGCGACCTGCAGAAGATCGACGAGATCAAAGCCCTTTTTCCGGGCCGCCCACTGACTTACTTCGTGGCTTTCAAGCAGGACATCCTCAGTTTCATCAAGCTCTTTACCCAGGCCGACTCCAAACTCGAAGGCATCGACGATATCCTGGCGGACATGAAAGAGGAGGAGGCCGCGATCGAGGAGGCCGAGACCGCCGTGGGTGAAGAGGACAGCGCGGTGGTCAAGCTGGTCAATAAAATCATTCTGGACGCCTACTCGCGAGGGGCATCGGACGTTCATATCGAACCCTATGCGGGGCGGCAGGACACCGAGGTGCGCATCCGCGTGGACGGTGCCTGCACGCTCTACCAGAAGGTGCCCTTCCAGTTCCGCAATGCCCTGGCATCGCGCATCAAGATCATGGCCAATCTCGATATTGCCGAGCGGCGCAAACCCCAGGACGGCAAGATCCAGTTCAAGAAATACAGCGGCCAGGACATCGAACTGCGTGTCGCCACCGTCCCGACCCAGGGCGGCATGGAGGATATCGTGCTGCGCATCCTGGCGGCCGGAGAGCCGATTCCACTCAGCCGCATCGGGTTTTCATCCCGCAACCATGAAAAATTCATGGAAGCCATCAACCAGCCCTACGGTATCATTTTCGTCTGCGGGCCCACCGGTTCGGGTAAGACCACGACGCTGCATTCGGCCCTGAGCGCCATCAACAAGACCGACACCAAGATCTGGACGGCCGAGGACCCGGTCGAAATCACCCAGCGCGGGCTGCGCCAGGTCCAGGTCAAACCCCAAATTGGCTTCGATTTTGCCACGGCCATGCGCTCGTTTCTGCGCGCCGACCCGGACGTCATCATGGTGGGCGAGATGCGCGACAAGGAAACCACACACATCGGTATCGAAGCCTCCCTGACCGGCCACCTGGTGTTGTCCACCCTGCACACCAACAACGCCCCGGAAAGTATCACACGTCTGCTGGACATGGGGATGGACCCCTTCAACTTTGCCGACGCCGTGCTCTGTATCCTGGCCCAGCGGCTGGTGCGCACCCTGTGCCGGGAGTGCAAGCGCTCCTATCATCCGAGCGAGGAACAGCTGGCCGAGCTGATGCGCGAATACGGCGGCAAGGCGCTCTTTGAGCAGAAGACCGATGTCCGCTATTCCGAGGGCCTGAAGCTCTACAAGCCCAACGGTTGCGAATCCTGCAACCGCAGCGGCTATGCCGGGCGAATGGGTCTGCATGAGCTGCTGGTGGGCACTGACGAGATGAAAAAGCTCATTCAGAACAAAGCCCGCATCGACGAGATTCGCAATCTGGCCATCGAAGAGGGGATGACCACGTTGAAGCAGGACGGTGTCGAAAAGATTTTTGAAGGCAATTGCGATCTGCTGCAGGTGCGCAAGGTTACGATCAAATAGAGCCTCCAGCCAGTCCTCCCCGCAACGGAAAACGGTATCTATCGGGTCGGCATCGTCGGCTCGGCCGGTGGCTAGACCTTTTAGTTTTGATCTAAACCCTGCACCTCAGGTGGAGGCCCCGGAGAGGTTCTACCGATCCGGGGTAAGGTTTGATCTTTATAGGTTTGTTCATTTTCTTGCACGTGCAAGAAAACGAACCAAAAGAAGACGCCCGTGTCCCGCTTCTTCCTGCGCGTCGCCAAACCGGAAAATGAAGCGGCGCCTCATGCCGCCATGCGGCGTTGCCAAGTTCGCTCTGGTGCTCACAATCTGACGATTGCTCCGCGTCTCGCTCCACTTGGCGCCTTGCCTGACAGCATAATGCTTGCTTCATTGACCGGTTTCTTCGGTCGGCGCGCGTCGGAACTCGCTGCGCTCAGACAGCCCGACGCGCTTTCCCCGTCTGCATCCCCGATGCTCGGCGCGGGCCAAAGGGATAAAAACGGAAGCCCAAGCAGTTGATACGCCCCCCTTCGGGGGGCTACCTTAGGCCTCCCGCTCTTCGGTAGGTGCTTCAATCGATCCGTTCGAAAAAGGTTTCCACAACCTGATTGAAGCCGAATGCCAGCGGCAGCGCACGGATTTCCGCCGCGGAGAACCAGCCCAGGCGCTGGCCTTCGGTCAGGTCGATGGCGTCGATGTCCAGATCTGCCCGTTTCCAGAAGGTGAACTCGGTACGATCGGGCATCTGCGTGATGACGAAGAGCTCAAACCCCTCGATTGCCAGTCCGATTTCTTCCTTCATCTCCCGGATGATACACGCTTCCGGGGTTTCATCCTTTTCGACGTGTCCCCCGGGCAGGTCCCATTGGTTCGGATAGGGGATCGACGGGATATCGTCCCGCAGCAGGAGGAGCACCTCTTGCCGGCGGTTTAAAAAAATGATGCTGCAACCCTGGGTGGACATGGTTTTCTTTCGTGTGGCCGCAAGCGGAAAAGCCCGACGGCCCTCATGGGGTGCGGCGGGCCTGCTGAAATCGATCCAGTTGCTGGCGGTAATGGTCTTTGGGCTCGTTCGCGGCCGCCAATGCCTGGCGGGCATACTCAACGGCTTGCGTAAATTGGTGGTTGACAAAATAGGTTTCGGCCAGCGTGTCGAGGATGTGGGCGCTGTCCGGTTCGATTTCAACCGCCCGGCGGGCCAGCTCCAGGGCGCGGGACGGATTGCGGATCCGCTCGTCTGCGCTGGTGGCGTAAAGCCAGGCCAGGTTATTGAGAACATGCGCGTTGGCGGGGTCGAGGGCGAGGGCCTTTTCGTAGATCGCCGCGGTGGCGGCATAGTCTTCCTGGCTGTACTGGTTGTCTCCCAATAAACTGTATAGTTCGGCGTTGTCGGGGCGTTTTTCGATTTCCAGACGCAGATACTCTTCTTCCAGCACGAGGCGCTCTTCGACTAGCCGTGCTTCCACGTTCTGGCCAATCTGCCCGAAATTGAATTGGTAGCCCAAGGTACAGATCATCAATAGACCCAGGCCATAGGCAACGAGACTGTTACGCACCTTGCGGTTGTGGCGTGCAATCCAGCGGCGGTCCCCTTCACACTTAGCCAGGTAGGCCACGCGCTCGCTGATGCTGAAGTGATGCCAGTTGGGTTTGTCCGGGGCCTGGCCGCTGGTGGCCGTGATTTTCTGGAAGGTCGAAATCATGGGACGGGCGGAATCAAAAAGGGTGTAGACGAAGATATCGGCCTGGCGCTCAAAATTGCGTATGAAATAGCCGAACAGGAAGCGGAAATAGAGCAGGAAGAAAACCAGAAAGGTCAGGCTGTAGATGTAGAGAATGGTTGTCTGGGTCAGATTGAGGCTGATCACAAAGAAAAAGAGCGGTTTGATGGTCAGGATCAGGTAGACGACCAGCCCCTGGACAGAAAAGAAGGCCAGCATGAAACCCGCCAGAAAGAACATGAAAAAGAGCAGGTGATGCTTGCGCACATGGCCGATCTCGTGAGCGATCACGGCGTCGATTTCATCGGGTTCCAGGGTCTTCAGAAGGGCGTCCGTCACCAGGATGTAGCGGAAGCGGTGCACGATGCCCATGACGCCGGCGGTCAGCATGCGCCCGCCGAAGAGAGGCCAGTAGAGAATATTGCGATAGCGGACACCGGCCCGGCGACAGAGGGCCTGAATGCGCTCCCGGTATACCCCCTCTTCCAAAGGGTAGCAGCCCCACATGCGTTGCACGACGACCGGGGCGGCCAGGGCCACCGTCACCAGGAAAAGCAGGAAGTAGGCCACCATGCCTTCGGTGGAGGACAGAATTTGCTTGGGCCAATGAAAGGGCAGGGCGAAAATGATATCGGCCACGAGCGACATGGCGAGCCAGGGGATGATGATCGGCACGGACATCCGGATATTGGTGGCAATATAGTCCCGGCGTTCGACACGGGGATCGTACAGGCGCCGGTAGCTTGGGTGTGCGCAGTTCCAGACGATCACGAGGAGGGTCAGGAAGAGCAGCACGAAAGCGAAGGCCAGCAGGGTCGGGATGGTGCGGAAAGCCGTCAGGTCATACCAATAGGCCGGGAGCCCCAGCCCGTGAATCATGAAGGCGTAGATCAGGATGGCCACGATCGCCTGGCGGGTCGAGATCACCGCAAAACGAGGGTCGGCCGCGTACTGGCCCTTGCGGGCGGCCAGCGTCCCAAGTCGCCCGTAGGACCAGCTTGAGAAGAGAGCGAAGCCC
>JASJCV010000106.1 GCA_030065275.1 Desulfobacterales bacterium
TCGCGGAGAGATATTTAAATCGGCATATTTTATTCGAAATTGCCCCGGGAATCATATTTTTCATCACCAATTACAAGTGGGATTTAATGACGGCGACCGTGGCCGTCATCATCGCAACATTTGTGTTCACCATTATGGGCTTCTTGATGGAGCGTCGGATTCCCGTCTTTCCCATTGTAACGGTTATCCTGGTTCTTCTGCTTGGCGGTGCAACGCTCATTTTTAATGACGCCCTGTTCATCAAAATCAAACCCACGATAGGCAATTTATTATTTGCGCTCACACTTCTGATTGGAATGTTTATTCGTCCCAATCTGCTGGCCAGGGCATTGGAGGGACAAGTTTATCTGACCGAGAAGGGATGGAAAGTACTGACCATTAGATGGATATTGTTTGCAATTGTCTTGGCATGCGCGAATGAGATGATGTGGCGTACCCAAGATACGGATAATTGGGTGGCTTTCAAAGCCAGCCTGGCCCCCGTGTCAATTTTCGCCTACATCATTATAACCCGTGTCACCGCCGCGACATATTGGCAGGAACAAGAAGACAGTACCTAACCTGTCGCTACCTTTAGGTAAAATGTCAAGAAACAAGTATCCTGACCATTGAAGTAATCAAGACTGGCGATGCTACCTATTCGGTTGCCGTAGATAACGATTCTACGTTTACGGGAGTCTTGAAAGAGCCCGCACCGGGTGGCTTTGATACGACGGGGAAGATTGTGCAATCAGGCAATCATGGCGGCGATGATCGCCTTAAGGAAAGCGGGCAGGTCGTCCGGCTGGCGGCTGGTGATGAGTTTCCCGTCCACGACCACTTCCTGATCCACCCATTCGGCGCCGGCGTTGACGATATCGTCCCGAATGGCAAAAAAAGCGGTCGCTTTCTTCCCCTTAAGGACATCGGCCGAAACCAGCATCCAGCCCGCGTGGCAAATGGCGGCCACCACCCTGCCACCCGCCGCCATGCGGCGCACGAGTTCGACCATGGCGGGGTCGCGCCGCATATGGTCGGGTGCGTAACCGCCCGGGATGACGAGGGCGTCGTAATCATCGGGATTCACCTCGCCGGCCGCCGCCTCCGATTGTACTTCGATGCCGGCGGCACCCTTGTAAGTCGCACCGGATTTCGGCGCCACCACCCGCACCTCTGCGCCGGTCTCTTTCAGGCGGTAGTACGGGTACCAGAATTCGCGATCGTTATACATTTTTTCGACCAGAATGATGATCTTCCGACCTTCGAGTTCCATGACCCCTCCGTTTTAATTGAATCTTATCGTTTTTAGGCGGGCGCGGATACCGGACCATGGCGTGGAACCCCGAGGCCTGGTCCACATGCCTACCCTCCATCGCCTCCCCGGTCACCGTCCCCCCTCAGGCGCATTTCCCGGCGGCGCATGGGCATGGTATCGATCAGATCAAAAATCACCTGAAGCGATACCTGCTCTTCCTGAACGAGTTTCACCCCACCATCCTTTCCGATCAGAATCACCAGGAAACGGCCTGGCGCGGCCCCGTAGCGTCGCCGCAGGGATTTAACGCTTTCCGGAGACAGCGTTTGGTCCGGCTGTCCCGAGGGCCCGGCTTCCAGCAGTCTGAGGGTCAGCAGGTCCCGATCCCGGATGTCATCCCGCCTCGCGGCCAGGCGACTTTCGAATCCAACCACCCGCGGATCGGTGTCGCTGGGCGCCATGATGAGCAGCAGACGATTTTTCCACTGGTACGCATCGAGATCCGCGCCCCAGCCATGTGGGGGAGAGATAAAGACCATTACGGCGGCAAGCATGACGCCCGCCGGTCGCCAACCGAAGCCGGACAGTAATAGCGGATAACTTGTCAGCATGCTGCAATGATAAGTGCCGCCCGCCGCTTGTAAAGCAGCGCCGGTTAACCGCCTGACGGTCGCCTGCGGGACCTTTGGCCTGAGCGCGACCACACCCTCCTGAAGCGTCATCACTTTGGCGCAGCATCCGTGTTGCGGTCTGAAACCGGTGCCGTCGGAGATCTTGGCAAACCGGGCTCAATTCGCGTTAAAATCAGCTATGGGGCGGATTTAGCCTCACAGGCATGTTCTCTTTCCGTTCGCTAAATCCAGGCCCTGCGGATCGGCATCAGAGTTGCAACCCCTCATACCAGAAACACCCGTCACAGCATGTATCGCAGTGACGCTCTAACAACCCGAACAAAAGGAGAAAATTGGTTTGGAAAACTATGTTGCTTTCGTAAAAGAACTGGTGGACAAGGGCGGCCCTGCCGCCGGAGATTTCGAAACCCTCGACCAGGCCCTGCACACCGCAGCCGGGGAGATAAGGAATTCCAAAGGCCCCGTACCGCTGGCCGAATTGATCCGGAAGGCCCTGGGCGATGCCATGTCGGCGGAAACCATCCAGGGCTACGGTTATCTCAAACCCCACGGGTATTCGGGCGATTTTTACATGATCGACAAGATATACCAGCGCCAGGTGAGTTCGCGGGCCGATCTGAAAAACTGGGACCTTTACTTTCATTCCCAGAAAGCGCCTGCGGCCGTCCGCAACCGCAAAGCGTATTTTATCGACCTCGTGACCAGGCTTCGGCGCCGCTGGCCCGATCGCCATCTGCAGGTTCTCGATATCGCCAGCGGCCCCTGTCGCGACGTGCTGGAATACCTGGATCAGTCCGGTGATCGCAAGATCCATTTCCACTGCGTCGATTCGGACCGGCGCGCCATCGCCTATGCGCGCGAAACCTGCCGACCCTACATCGACCAGATCACATTTTACCCTAAAAACGCCCTGCGGTTTCGCTCGGACCGCCGGTTCGACCTGATTTGGTCGGCCGGCCTGCTGGACTACTTCTCGGACCGGCAGTTCCTCTTTCTGATAAAAAATCTCTATCGCCATCTGGATGCGGAAGCCGAACTGGTGGTGGGCAACTTCCATCCCGACAATCCTTCCCGCGACTATATGGAAATCATCGGGGACTGGCACCTGATCTACCGCTCCGAGATCGATTTGATGAAACTCGCCCGTCAGGCCGGATTTTGCCTGAACGATATCCGCATCGGCGTGGAGCCGGCCAACGTCAATCTTTTTCTGCACCTCAAGATGGGAGCCACCTTTCTTTGACCGGCGTCCCCGTACCGCCCGGGCCAGCGGGCGCAGCGGGGCAAAAGACACGCCCGGCCCGGTATCACCGCCGGCTCGCCAAGCCGACGGCGATACCGGCCGGCTTCGAGACCCCGTGTTTGTTTTACGGTTTTCGTGATTATCGTCTTGATCCAAACAATAATGATCCATGAAGACGATTCAGGGAAGCCAACCATGATCCAGAAACGGACGATCGGCATCGTCGGTACAGGCCATGTGGGCGTCGCCGCCGCCTATGCCATTTTCATGCGCGGGCTGGCCAGCGAGATCATCCTCATCGACAAGGACGCCGAGCGGGCCGCCGGGGAGGCCATGGACCTCATGCACGGCCAGATCTTTTTCGAACGCATTACGGTGCGGGCAGGGCAATATCAGGATCTGTCCCCGGCCCAACTGGTGGTCATAACGGCGGGCGTTGCCCAGAGAGCAGGAGAGTCCCGCCTCGACCTGCTAAACCGCAATGCCGCCGTGTTCGAAGAGATCGTCGGCCAATTGGACCACCACACGCCGCGTTCGGTGCTCCTGATCGCAAGCAACCCGGTGGACATCCTGACCCATGTCGCTCAAAACGTCAGCGGGCGATCGCCTTCCCGGGTCATCGGCACCGGCACGATGCTGGATACGGGCCGTTTCCGCGCGCTTCTGGGGGCTCACTACGGCATCGATCCGCAATCGGTGCACGCCTACATCATCGGCGAGCATGGCGACACCGAAGTGCCGTTGTGGAGTACGGCACAGATCGCCGGCCTGCCGTTGGTAAACAATACCGTTCTGAACCATCCATGGCGGCAAGAGGAAATGGATCGGCTCTTCACGCAGGTGCGCGACGCCGCCTACACGATCATCGATCGCAAAGGCTATACCAATACCGCCATCGGCATGGCGATTGTCCGCCTGGCCGAGGCCGTGCTCGACGACCAGAAACGCGTGCTGCCGGTCAGCCGAATGCTAAACGGCGAATACGGGCTGAGTGACGTCTGCCTGAGCATCCCCTCGGTGGTCGGCATCGACGGTGTCGAAGGCGCGGTCTTACCGCCACTGAATGCCGACGAGCTTCAGGCCCTGCGCCATTCCGCTCAAACCCTGCAGGCCGGCATCGACAACATCAGGGCCTAATGTCATGAAACCCCTCGTTCAGGCGACCCCCAGCGGTCTATTCTGCCCCCCGGGTGATTTTTACATCGATCCGTTGCGCCCCGTGAACCGCGCCGTCATCACCCACGCCCATGCGGACCACGCCCGGGCGGGCAGCACCTCCTATCTCTGCGCCCGCGAAGGTATGGCCCTCCTGCAAGCCCGCCTCGGCCCGGATGCCCGCATCGAGACCCTGGCCTATGGCGAAAAGACGACCCGCCAGGGGGTGGGCCTCTCCCTGCACCCGGCCGGACACATCCGGGGGTCGGCTCAGGTGCGCATCGAACACAGGGGGTATGTCACTGTGGTCTCGGGCGACTACAAGACGGCCGCCGATCCGACCTGTACGCCTCTCGACCCCCAGCGCTGCAACACCTTTATCAGCGAGTCCACCTTCGGCCTGCCGATCTTCAAGTGGCCGGCCGCGGATTCGATCATGGCATCGATCGAAGACTGGTGGCGCGAAAACCGGGACCAGGGACGCACCAGCATTCTGTTCGCCTATGCCCTGGGCAAGGCCCAGCGGATTCTGGCCGGCCTGGACCCCGACGGCGGCCCAATTCTCTGCCACGGGGCGGTGGCCAGGATCAACCGGATCTATCGAGGGGCCGGGGTGCATCTGCCGGAAACGATCCATGTCGACGATATCCAGGACAAAGCGCTTTGGAGAAGCGCGCTCGTGATCGCTCCCCCCTCGGCCGACCACCCCGCCTGGATGCGCCGTTTTCCGCAGCGCTCCCGGGCCTTTGCTTCCGGCTGGATGCGCATTCGCGGCCACCGGCGGCGGCGCGCCGTGGACCGGGGCTTCATCATTTCCGATCACAGCGACTGGGAGGGGCTGATGGCCACCGTCGCGGCCAGCGGCGCGGAATCCATCGGGGTCACCCATGGGTATCGGGCCGAAATGGTGCGCTGGCTGCAGGAGCAGGGCTACGAGGCCGAAGCGCTCGACACAGTGGATCGCACCGGGGACGAAGAGCGATGAAAGCCTTTGCCGCGCTTTACCGCCGCCTGGACGCCACCACCAGCACCAACCGCAAGGTGGCGGCCATGGCGGATTACTTCGAACGCACGCCGGCCGCCGACGCCATCTGGGCGATAAGTTTTCTGATCGGCCGCAGACCGCGCCGGGTGGTGCCCACCCGCCAGCTCATGGCCTGGGCCGGCGCGCGCGCCGAGGTGCCGGAATGGCTCTTCGAGGCCAGCTACGACGTGGTCGGCGATCTGGCCGAAACCATCACCCTGCTCCTGCCGCCGCCAACTCGCGTTAGCGACCGCCCCCTGCACGTCTGGGTATCCCGTGAACTGCTTCCCCTGAAAGACATGGCGTTGGAGGCGCGGCAGCAGGCGATTCTCGACGCCTGGGACCGGATGGACGTCGCCCAGCGCTTCGTGTGGAACAAACTGATTACCGGCGGCTTCCGGGTCGGCGTCTCCCGGCGCCTGGTGGTGCGGGCGCTGGCCCGGCTGAGCGGGATCGATGCCGCCGTCATCACCCACCGGCTGATGGGGGACTGGACTCCCACGGCGGACACCTATCGTCGTCTCCTGGCCGCCGATACCACCGACGCCGACACCAGCCGGCCTTACCCGTTTTTCCTGGCATCCCCCCTGGAGCAGCCGCCCGAGGCCCTGGGCTCCCGGGACGATTGGCAGGTGGAATGGAAATGGGACGGTATCCGGGGGCAAGTCATTCAACGCCGGGAGCAGATATTTATCTGGTCGCGGGGGGAGGAGCTGGTGACGGACAAATATCCCGAATTGGCCGCCGCTGCCGCTGCGCTGCCCGACGGCACGGTGCTCGACGGCGAGATCCTGCCCTGGCGCAACGGCCGCCCCCTCCCTTTTGGCGCACTTCAGCGCCGCATCGGCCGCAAATCCGTGGGCCGCAAACTTCTAAAGGAGGTACCGGTGGCCTTTCTGGCCTACGATCTGCTCGAATGCGGGGGCCGCGACCGGCGCAGCGATGCCCTCGCCCAAAGACGGGAGGCCATGGCCCGCCTCCTGGACCGGGCGGCGGACGACCGCCTGGTCCTCTCACCAACGATCGATGCGCCCGACTGGAAAACGCTTGCCACCCGGCACGCTGAATCGCGCCGACGGGGAGTGGAAGGCTTCGTGCTCAAGCGTCTGTCGTCCCCATACGGCGTGGGTCGGCGGCGGGGCGACTGGTGGAAGTGGAAAATCGATCCGCTGACCGTGGATGCCGTGCTGATCTATGCCCAGCGCGGCCACGGCCGGCGGGCCGGGCTCTACACCGACTACACCTTTGCGGTGCGCCAGGGGGAAGGCCTGGTGCCCTTTGCCAAGGCCTACTCGGGCCTGAGCGACGCGGAGATCCGTGAGGTGGACCGCTTTATCCAGCGCAACACGCGAGAACGGTTCGGCCCGGTGCGGGCGGTGCGCCCGGAGCTGGTTTTCGAGATCGCCTTCGAGGGCATCCGGGCCTCGACACGGCACAAGTCCGGCGTCGCGGTGCGCTTTCCGCGCATCCTCCGCTGGCGGCGCGACAAAACAGTCGCGGCTGCCGACACGTTAGATGCCCTCCAGGCGCTGCTGACAACGCCCGGCCATGAACCCGGGTCATGAGGGCCGCGCATGAACACCCAGACCCAGACCCACGCAGACAACCCCCACGGGCCCAATGAGGCTCAGGCAGCGATCGATCGCTGGTTCCGGAGCCGCGGCTGGAAGCCGCTGGCGTTTCAACGGGAGGCCTGGCGCGCCTATCGGGCGGGCCGGAGCGGATTGATTCACGCCCCCACCGGCATCGGCAAAACCTGCGCCGCCGCGTTCGGCGCGATGCAGGCGGGCCTGGCAGCGAACGCGGATCGAAACCAGCCGGATCGCCCGGCCCCCCTCACCGTCCTGTGGGTGACGCCCCTGCGCGCCCTGGCCGCGGACACCCTGGTGGCGCTGCAGCAGGCGGCCGCCGAATTCGGCCTGCCCTGGAGCGTGGCCGGCCGTACCGGGGATACCCCCGCCGCCGTCAAGAAGCGGCAGCAGCAAAGGCTGCCCACCGTGCTCGTCACCACGCCGGAAAGCCTCCACCTGCTGCTTTCCCACGCCGGCGCGCGGGAACGCTTCGACCGCCTCGAACTCGTGGTCGTGGACGAGTGGCACGAACTCATGGGCAGCAAGCGCGGCGTGCTGGTGGAGCTGGCCCTGGCGCGGCTCAGAACCTGGCGGAAGCGTGTCCGCACCTGGGGGCTTTCGGCCACCCTGGGCAACACCGAAGCCGCCCTGCGCGCACTGCTGGGATCGACCGCCGACCAGGGCGTTCTGATCCAGGGCCGCGTGCCCAAGACCATCCGCGTGACCTCCATCCGGCCGGAGGTGGTCGAACGCTTTCCCTGGGCCGGTCACCTGGGGCTGAAGCTGCTGCCCCGGGTGATCGCCAGGATCGAGGCCGCCGGCAGCACGCTGGTCTTCACCAACACCCGCTCCCAGACCGAGATCTGGTACCAGGCGATCCTGGAAGCGCAGCCGGACTGGCGCGCGCGTGTCGCACTGCACCACGGCTCTCTTGACCGCCGCGAGCGTGAACGGGTGGAGCAGGGATTGCGTGAAGGCGCGCTCATGGCCGTGATCTGCACCTCCAGCCTCGATCTGGGTGTCGATTTCAGCCCCGTCGATCAGGTGATCCAGATCGGCAGCCCCAAGGGTGTCGCCCGCCTGATGCAGCGCGCCGGCCGAAGCGGACACCGCCCGGGCCTGACCAGCGCGATCGTTTGCGTGCCGACCCATGCCTTCGAACTGGTGGAGGTGGCGGCCGCCCGCAGCGCCATCGCCACCCGCGGTATCGAGCCGCGCGTGCCGGTCACGCGCCCCCTGGACGTCCTGGCCCAGTACCTGGTCACCCTGTCGCTGGGCGATGGCTTCCGCCCGTCGGCCCTCTACCGCGAACTGCGCACCACGCACGCCTTCCAGGATCTGCCCCGAACGGAGTACGACTGGGCGCTGGATTTCGTTTCCACCGGCGGTGAAGCGCTCGGCGCCTATTCCGAATTTCACAAGATCATCCGGCGGGACGGCCGCTACACCGCGGCCAATGCCCGGATCGCCGGCCGCCACCGCATGCAAATCGGCACGATTACCGCAGATGCCGCCATCGTCGTCAAATATCTGAATGGCCGACGGCTGGGCTCGGTGGAGGAGCGCTTCATCGCCCGGCTCAAACGGGGGGATGTGTTCGTCTTTGCCGGCCGACGGCTCGAATACATCCGCCTGCGCGACATGGTGCTCTACGTGCGCCGCAGTCGCGCCCCCCGGGGGCCGATCCCCCAATGGCTGGGCGGCCGCATGCCGCTTTCGAGCGAACTGGCCGCGGCGGTGCGCGACCAACTGGATCGGGCTGCCCGGGGTGTCGCCGACGCGCCCGAAATGCAGGCCCTCGAACCGATTTTAGAGCTTCAGGCGCGCCGCTCGATCATTCCCGGTGCGGACGAACTGCTCCTTGAAACGCTGGTCTCGCGGGACGGCCACCACCTCTTCCTGTTTCCCTTCGCCGGGCGGCTGGTCAACGAGGGGCTGGCCGCGCTACTGGCCTACCGGCTCTCCCGAAAACGGCCCCTCACCCTCTCACTGGCTGCCAACGACTACGGACTCGAGCTGCTGGCGGATCGGGAAATCCCGCTGGACGCCCTCGAGGACAGGCGCCTCTTCACCGTCGATCGGCTGGTCGAAGACATTCTGGACAGCGTGAACGCCGCCGAGATGGGCCGCCGGCAGTTTCGCGAGATCGCCCGGGTGGCGGGGCTGGTCTTCCCGGGCTACCCGGGCCGCGCCAAGCACGGCGGCCAGATCCAGGCCTCCAGCAGCCTGCTCTACAACGTATTTCAGCGCTACGCCCCGGACAATCTGCTTCTGGCCCAATCCACCCGCGAAGTCCTGGAGCGGCAGCTCGAATACCAGCGGTTGCGTGCGAGCCTGGAGCGGATGGCGAGGGCCCGCCTGCGCCGGGTCGACCTCGAGCAGCCCACACCGCTGGCCTTTCCCATCATGGTCGACCGCCTGCGCAGCCGCCTGAGCTCCGAGAAGCTGGCCGAGCGCGTAAGCCGCATGCAGTTGCGCCTGGAGAAAAAGGCCGATGACAAGTAGCGCGCGACACCCATCCAGCGGCCGGGCTCGCGATCAGGGCTGCGTGGTCGAGCACGTCCTGCGGGACCAAAGGCTCATGCTGCTGCCCGAACGGGCCCTGTTCTGGCAAGAGAAGAAGATGCTGGTCGTGGCCGATGCCCATTTCGGCAAGGCCCAGCTTTTCCGGGAGCGGGGCATACCGGTCCCTCAGGGCACGACGGCAGCCGATTTGCAGCGGCTCTCACTTCTGCTGGCGGCGCTTGCACCCGAAACCCTTCTCTTTCTGGGCGATCTGACCCACGGCCCGATCGACGATCCCGATATCTACGAACGCCTGATCGCGCCCTGGCGCGCGGCGCACGCGCAGGTCGCCATGACGCTGGTCAGCGGGAACCACGACCGCTGGAGCGGGCCGCCGTCATCCGCCTTCGGAATCGACTGGGTCGGGGAGGAACGGCAGGAGGACCCTTTTGTCTTCACCCATAAGCCGCAGGGCTCGGCGGCAGGCTACAATCTGGCCGGCCATTTGCATCCGGCCGTCGCCATGCGCGGCCGGGGCGGCCTCGCGGCGACCCTGCCCTGCTTCTGCTTCGGTCCGGACCAGGCCCTCCTGCCGGCCTTCGGCGGTTTTACCGGCTGCCAGGTGATCCGTCCGGGGGCCGAAGACCAGGTCTTTGTCGTTGCCGACGAGGCCGTCATGGCGCTTCCCGCCAAGGCTGGCGGATAGGCGCTTATTTCCCGGTACCGGGGCCCCCCACGGGATCGCACGCCTTCAGGACGGTTTGAAACGGTAGTGTTTGCGCACCGGCTTTTTGACATCCCAGACGCAGTCGAGATCCTTGGGGAAGGTGACGAAGTCGCCGGCGCCGAACGCGACCCGTTCGCCATCCGCGGTCTCCACTTCGACCTCCCCCTCCAGCAGGTAGCACTCCTCGGTCGCATCGTAGTGCCAGTCAAAGCGGGAGACTTCCTTCTCCCAGATGGGCCAGGTTTTCACTTTGCGTTCCGCCAGCGCGGACGGGTCCGGTTTTTCGATGGTGATTTTCATGTGGCCATGCTCCAATTGAGTGTCCATGATGCGCTCCGTCATCTGGATTTGCGCGATACATGCATGCCCACCAGCCAGGCCAGCACCACCACGAGATAGACCTGCCCGATGACGGCCTGCAGGATGGTGAATGATTTGGCTTTTGCGGTTAGGGGGGTGATATCGCCGAACCCCAGGGTCGTGAGCGTGACAAAACTATAATAGAGAAAAAACGGTCGGGAGTCGCTGGCCATACCTTCCTGGTAGACAAACGATCCAGGTTGATGAAACTCCAAAAGCGCATAGGCCGAGCTCCACATCAGGGCCATGAGGAGATAGACGACGACGGCCGCGATGATCACGTCCTGGGTGACCTGCGGCGATTGGGCGATAAAGCGCCCGCAGTGGTAGATGGCGATGGCAAAGAAGACGATCCCGCAGACGCGGCCCAGCAAAACGATATGCGCGCTGTCGAAAAAATAATGGGCCCAGAGCGAAAGGATCATGGGTACGGCCAAAAAGGCCGCCAGTTTGACGCGCCCCTTCTCCTGGCCGACCAGGTACATCGCGACCAGGAAAATGGCCGAATAAAAGATATCCAGCACAAGCCGCAGGTGGATGTAATCCTGTAGAAACGGCGTGGTCAGGATCAT
>JASJCV010000107.1 GCA_030065275.1 Desulfobacterales bacterium
CGAGGATACCCCATGCGTTTGGCTGTTAAATCAGAGGGTTTTCTGATATTATCCCCATGTTGCCGCCACCCGGCCTGAATCGTGCCAACGGTGAACGGCCGAAGCCGGACCAGCGCATCGCTTTCGATCCAAAGACGTTCCGAAAGGACGCCTAGATGACAATCAGGATGCTGGTATTTTTCTTTGTATTACCGGCCCTTTTGGCCCGACCCGCCGTGGCTCGGGAAATGCTGGTGCTGACCGAAGCATCGCCGCCGTACAATTACATCCAAGACAATCGAATATCCGGGTCGTCGACGGAAATCGTGCGCGAGATCCTCAGGCGCCTGCAACAACCGGACAACATTCAGGTGTTGCCCTGGGCCCGCAGTTACAAGCTGCTCCAATCACGTCCCAACGTGGCCCTTTTTTCCACCACCCGCACACGTGAACGGGAGGATCAGTTTCACTGGGTCGGTCCTCTTTTCAGGGTGCACTATGGTTTTTACGCCCGCAAGGGCAGCGGCCTGCGGTTGAACTCGCTGGAAGACGCCAAGCGGGTCGGCTCGATTGCAACCTACAAGGACGACGTCAAGGAACAACTCCTGCGCAGCTTGGGCTTTACGAACCTCGACAGTTCCAAGTCCCCTGAAAGCAACCTCAAAAAGCTGATGAGCGGCCGGGTCGACCTGTGGCTTTTCGACAACGTGGGCATGCCCGATCTGGCGCGGCAGCACGATATCGATCCGGCTGAACTTGAGATGGTGCTGCCTTTCCAGAGCTACCAGGCTTACGTGGCGATATCAAAAGCCACCTCGCCGGTGGTGGTCGACCAGTGGCGAGTCGCACTGCAGGCTATGGTGCTGGACGGCACCTTTTTTGACATCAGCCGCCGCTGGCTGCCCTACGCCAGCATTCCGGATTTCAAGATTGCCGGGAAGTCCGCTGCCGGCGCCCCGGCTTTGGTGATTTATACCGAAGACTCGCCGCCCGGCAGCTATCTGCAGGGTGGCAAACCGGCCGGGTTCAGCGTCGATCTGGTGCGCGAGATTCTGCGACGCCTCAAACGGAAGGATGCCATCCGTGTGGTGCCCTGGTCGCGCGGATACACCCTGGCCCAGAGTTCACCCAACGTGGCCCTCTTCGCCACCACGCGGCTGGCCCAGCGCGAGAAGCAATTTCACTGGGTCGGCCCGCTCTATTCCCATACCTGGGCCTTTTACGGCCGCAAAGGTACCGGCATCCGGGTCGGCTCCCTGGAGGATGCCCGCCGCGTCTGGCGCATTGGCACCTATCGCCAGGATGCCAAAGCGCAGTATCTCGATGCGCAGGGGTTTAAAAACCTGGTGCGTGCCAATCGCAACATCAGCAACGTCAAACACTTGCTCGACGGTAAGCTCGACCTGTGGGTCAGCTCCAACTTCAACATGCCCTATCTGGTGCGCCAGGCCGGCTTCGCCCCCGGGGAGATCGAGCGTGTTTTCGCCTTCCGCAAAGTATCCAACTACATCGCCTTTTCACGGGGCACCTCGCTGGCGGTCATTCGCGACTGGCAGCGTTGCCTCGAAAGGATTAAAAAGGACGGCACCTATCAGCGGATCGCCCGGCGGCACAAAGTCGACCCGGGCCTCTAACCAGGCAAGGATTCCATGAACAATCCACAGCCAAGCCGACAGTGGGGGATCCTCGGAGCGCTCGGTCGCCGTTCGATCTCCAAGGAACTGACCATCAGCCTCATGCTGATGGTCGTGATTTTCGAGGGCATTCTCCTGGCGGTGGTCTACCAGATTCATCGCCAGCACCAGGTCGGCGAACTCGAGACCCTGGCCGACAGCTTGGCAGACAACCTGGCGGAGGTGCTGGCCGTGCCGATCTGGGACTACGATGACGAGCAGATTGCGAAAATCGGGGAAGGTTATTTCCGCAACCAGTCCGTCCATGAGATCCAGATCGCCGACGTTGAACGCATTCTGTTTAAAGCCCGCAAACCAGGCGGTGAAGATGCGCGCATCGCCCGACAGGTCGATGTGGTTCACCGCGGCCAGACGATCGGCAGGGTCGATCTCTATCTGAGTTCGGCGCCACCGGAGTCCGAACTGATATGGCTGCGCAATGTCAGCCTGTCGCTGGCGGCCTCGCTGATCGTCATCATGCTCATGGGCGGCCTTTTGCTGCGCGTATTCATGCGCCGTCCGCTGACCATCCTGAAAGAAAACATCGATCGGGTGGCCCGCGGCGATGACCACTACGGTTTTGCGGAGATCAAACACAGCGAACTGAGCGATATCGCCGCGCGTTTTTGGGATATGGCCGAAACCGTGCGCGATCGTGAACGATCCCTTCAGCGGGAAATTGCGGAGCGGCACCGGGCCGAGGAGAAAATCCGTGAAAGCGAGGCCAAAAGCCGCGCCCTGCTGGACGCCATTCCCGACCTGATGTTTCGCTTTGACCGCGAAGGAACCTTTTTGGAGTCTGAGGGTGCTCGGGACATGCTGCTGCTGCAGCCCGCGGATTTTCTGGGGCGCCGGATTACCGACGTGTTCCCGGAGAACCTCTCTTCGGTGATGATGCAGCGCCTGGTCCAGGCCATCGAGCAGCAGAAGATCCAGGTGTTCGAATACACGCTTGACTTCGATGGCGAGCAGCGGCACTTCGAATCCCGCCTGGTGGCTGTTTCCGACCGGCAGGTCGTGGCCATCGTGCGCGATGTCACGGCGCGTCTCAACGCGGCAGCCGAGCGCGAAAAGCTAGAGGCGCGCCTGCGGCGGGCCCAGAAGATGGAGGCCATCGGGATGCTGGCCGGCGGCGTGGCGCACGACCTGAACAATGTCCTTTCGGGCCTGGTCAGCTACCCCGAATTGCTCCTGATGGACATGCCCGCAGACCACGCCATGCGCAAACCGGTCCTGACGATCCAGCGATCCGGAGAAAAAGCCGCGAACATCGTTCAGGATCTGCTGACGCTGGCCCGGCGGGGTGTCCCCGTGACCGAGGTGGTCGACCTCAACCAGCTGATTCGTGAGTTCATGAATTCACCCGAGCTCGAGAAGCTGCGGTCCTACCACGAGATCTTCGAGATTCGTCTCGCCCTCGACGAAGCACTCCTCAATACCACCGGCTCGCCGGTCCATCTGGCGAAAACAATCATGAACCTGGTCACCAACGGCGTCGAGGCCATGACCGCAGGCGGCGTCATCGAGATTGCGACCGCCAACCGCTATATCGACAGCCCCTTGCGCGGCTATGACGATATCGCCCCCGGGGATTATGTGGTTCTGTCGGTGGCCGACAACGGCGCCGGTATATCGCCCGAAGACATCAACCGCATCTTCGAGCCGTTCTACACGAAAAAAGTCATGGGGCGCAGCGGCACGGGCCTGGGCATGGCCGTGGTCTGGGGAACGGTCAAGGACCACCAGGGCTATATCGAGGTTGAAAGCAGGGTGGGGCGCGGTACCCGGGTTACGGTCTATCTGCCCGCAAGTCGGCGGCGCGCAGAGGAACAGGCCGCCCCCCGGTCGATCGACGAATACATGGGCCGCGGTGAAACGGTTTTGGTGGTGGACGATATTCCCGAACAGCTTGAGATCGCTTCGCAGATCCTGGAAAAACTGGGGTATCGGGTGAAGACGGCCCAAGGCGGTCTGGAGGCCGTGGCCTATCTCGAGAATCATACCGTGGACCTCGTGATTCTGGACATGATCATGGAGCCGGGAATCGACGGTCTGGAAACTTACCGGCGGATCAAGGCCACGCACCCCAACCAGAAGGCGGTCATCGCCAGCGGCTATTCGGAAACCGACCGGGTGCGTGAAGCCCAGTCGCTGGGGGCCGGAGAATATATTAAAAAGCCTTATCTGCTGGAGAAGATCGGGATGGCGGTGCGCAAGGAATTGGATCGCTGAGGTTGTTTGATACTTTTCTTTAGCGGTAAAGAAAAGTATCCAAAAGAAACCGCCCTTGCCCCGCTTTACCCTGCGCGTCGCCAAACCGGTCATTGCAGCGGCGCCTCATGTCGCTATGCCGCGTTGCTAAGCTCGCTCGGGTGCTCACAATCTGGCGATTGCTGCGCGCCTCGCTACACCTGGCGCCTTGCCTGACAACATGATGCTTGCTTCAATGCCCGGTTTACACGAACGGTGCGCGCGGAAACTCGCTGCGCTCAGACAGTCCGCGCGCTTTTCCCGTCCGCCGTGCCGATGCTCGGCGCGGGACAAAGGGTCTTGAACAAACAGGCCCCAGTCTATTGGATCCGCACCTCCTCAGGACCATACGCTACAATACTCAAGGATGCCTGCTTAACCATCGTCGGCTCCTTCTCGGGCCAGGCGGTCGACGTGTCGGAGGAGGGTGGGGATGCGGTGGGGTCCGTGCATCTTTCTGATATTCTCAGCGGCGGCGGCGGTATCCATGCCGGCGGCCGTAACGTAGAGAGGGCGCTGGCTGGCACCGCGAATGATTTCATGTGCCGGTACCCCTTTGAACCGGGATTTGGCCACACCGATGACGGGATTTCTTGATCCCAGCGTTTCATAGAGATGCCGGCCCATGCCGGGCCGTGATCCGAGCATGACGTAGCCGTCCACGATCAGGATGTCGAGCGGCGCGGTGATCTGTTCCAGAAGGAAGAGGATCGCCGGCAGCTCGCGTCTGTAAAAGGCCCCCGGCCGATAGGCTTTACTCCGGGCGACCATCCGCTGGTATGTCGCCGCGGGCGCGCTGACGCTGAACCCGGAGAACAGCACAGCCGCCGCCGAGGCCCGGCCGTCTTCCAGATAGTGCACGTCAAACGCGGCAATCGTCATTGGAAACCTATCTTCACAGAATTTATCTCAAAATTAAGACCCGTGTTCCTGACAAGGCGCGAGACGGCGACCAAGCGGCGCATACGCTTAGTATGTATGCAGATTCGCAGGGCAGGGACCCTAAGGTTCTGTTCAGAGACGGCTCACGATGTTCCGTCTGATACAATATCGATGCCGAATTCCGCAACGCGGGTAACGCCGCCAGGGGCGCTTGAATATTTTTCAGACCAAGTTTTAACAATTGTAGCCCAAAGGCGTCGAGACGGTTACGCATTTGCTCGTAAGCGATATGCGCCGGTTAAACCCGCACGGCGAATATTGTTAAAAGAATAGCGCTTAAGGCGGTTGCGCAAAAGACCCAATATCAAGGCTTGCGAAAGCCGAGGAATGGGGCGTACATAGGGTGCGCTGGCAATGATGAGGCTTGAAGCGTAACGCCGACATTGGATCTTTTACGTAACCGTCAGGAGGATTTATGAAAGCTGCCGTTTTCAAGGCCTTCGGTGCCGCCGACCAAATGGTGATCGTCGATCTGCCCCGGCCCGAGCCTCAGCCGGACGAGGTTCTGGTGCGGGTCAGGGCCGCCGCGGTCAACCCCAAGGACACCTTTATCCGCAAGGGGTACCTTAAAGCGTTCACCGGCGAACAATTCCCCATGCAGACGGGTTTCGACTTTGCCGGTGAAATCGCGGCCGTTGGCCCCGAAACCGAGGGGGCATCGCTGGACACCGCCGTCTACGGCATGCTCGACGGCTGGGAGGGCCAGGCATGCGCCGAGTATCTGGCGGTCAAACCCCACCAGCTGGCCGCCATGCCAGCGGGCTTGTCTTTTGAAGAAGCGGCCGCCCTGCCCCTGGTTTGCTCGACGGCGCTTCAGGCCCTGCGCGACCAGGCCGGAATAAAGCCCGGCCACGCGGTGTGCATCAACGGCGCGGCCGGGGGCGTGGGCACGGCCGGAGTGCGCATCGTCAAGATCCTCGGTGCCGATGTTACTGCCATCGCCAGCCCCGGCAACCATGATTTTCTCCGCGGCCTGGGCGCCGATCACTGCGTGGACTACCAAAGCGAAGACATCACCCAATCCGGTCGCCGGTTCGATATCTTCTTCGATGTCTTCGGCAACCGGCCTTTCGATTCGGTCCTGCCCATCCTGAAGCCCAGGGGTGTTTGGGTTTCCACGGTCCTGCAGCCTCACGTCTTCAAGAGCGTCGAGGAGACCAAGAACAGCACTGGGCGCAAAGCCCAACTGGTGGTTGTGGCGGCCCGCCGCAACGACCTGGATCAGATCCGCGGCTGGGTCGAGGCCGGTCAACTTGAGCCCGTCATCCACCAGGTCTACCCCCTTGAGCAGATCGGCGAGGCGCATGCCCAACAGGAAACCAAGCACACCCGCGGCAAGCTGGTGATCCGGATTGCATGACAGGGATCCCCTTGTTTTAATACATCATTCCTGTTATCCATGGCATCATGCCAATCTGTCACGCTGGCATTCCGCGCAGTACCGCGCAAGCGGCATCAGTCCCGCGACAGATCCTCAGGATTTAGTTGTTTGTTTAGAGAGTTACATCGCGAAACATTCAGACGACCAGAGAAAGGCATATGGCCGGTAAGGGAAAGGCGTTCATAACCGATATCGGATAATGGTAGTGATCGCCTTTTGGCCCCTGAATCGGGATAACGCTTTCCGGGCCTGCCATCGGCGTGGCATCCAAGACCTCCAACATATCTGGAGGTGACTATGCATCTCACGGAAAACAGCCGGGGAGAGGACATCAAAACGGTCCAGGAAATCCTGACGGCGCTCGGTTACAATCCCGGACCGCTGGACGGCTGGTATGGCGAAAAGACCGAGATGGCCGTCATTCAGTGTCAGGAAGCCCACAGCCTCTACGCCGATGGGGTCGTGGGGCCCATCATCTGGCAAGCGTAGCGCCGGGCCATGGAAATTCATCTGGACAAACAGATGAATCCCGCGGTCGAGGACGACCGCGCGGCCGATCGGATGGCCTGGGTGCAAATCCCGGCCGCCCCCTACCGCGACGGCGATGACCGTTTCTTTCTGCGCCAGGATGCGGCGGAAGCCTATTTGCGGGTGCGGGCGGTCGTCGTCGAGGCGGGCGGTATCATGACGAGTTCGGGGGCGCGCCGGTCGCTCAACGCCACGGTCGGGGCCGCCCGCAGCGCGACCTCGTTTCACTACACCGGGCGGGCCTTGGATCTGTTTGTCGGTAGCGGCATGGAGAACCGCGCACGCGATCCCTACCTCGTGGCCGCTGACGGCGATCGCTATTGATGCGTCTATGCGCGTGCCCCCGGCGGCGCGTCAATGGAATTTGAGGCTGTCACCTATGGCGCCCGCAAGACGGAGCGCCCGGCCGCCGGTCGCTTCCTGGACCTGACGGACCTGTTTGAAGCCGAAGGCTTTCACCGCATTCAGGCCCGGCGTTCGTTCTTCGCTGGCGGCGGAGTGGTGGCATATTCAGTACGAAGGGGGCCTGGAGAAAGGCGTTTCGAATTTCGAGAATGAGCTGCTCAAAGTCTATGCCGAGGAACAGGTGCGTTCCACGCCGCCGTGGCAATTCCGCAATCGCGTTTACGGCGTTCACTGGTTTTAAATGCCACCTCAAATGGGGAGGGGCGGTAATTACCAGAGACCAAAGAGAATTTAAGAAGAAGCGGGCCGGATCCTGAAAATGACATGGCAAAGCGAGGAGATGATCTCATGAACGAGCTGCTGCCCCGCAAGATCAAGCGAACTTTGACGTCGCCCCTTTTACTTTGCGCCGTGGCGCTCATGGTGGTGAACGACCACGTGCTGAAATGGGTGGACCTCCTGCCCCGTACCATTACCGGCAAACTGAGCGATTTCGCCTTCCTTTTCTTCGTCCCCGTCGTGGTGGCCTTCGGTTTTCGGGTGAAGACGCGCGCCGGCCTTGTATTGAGCTACGCACTGGTCGGAGGCCTCTTTGCGGGCATCAATCTGAGCGCCCATTTTTCACAAATGGTCGAGAAATTGTTTGCCGCGGTGGCGGTGCCGCTATTCCTGTGGCCGGACCCGACCGATTTGGTGGCCCTGTCGGTAATGCCGCTGTCACTGTGGTTCCTGGCGCGAGAATCCAACATGCGGCTGGCGCTGCCGGCCAAATCCCTGCAATTTGGTGTGGTTCTGGTGTGCGTCATCGCCGGGGCGGCATCGTCCCCCCGATACGTTTCCCATGAGCCGGTATACATGTCCTGGGAGGACTTCAGGGGAGCGGTCGAGATCCAGCCACCGCGCGAGATCAAGAAAAGGGGTAAGATTTACGTCAAGGACCGGTACCTATACGTCAACGAGCCCAACAAGGGAATTCACATCTTTGACAATACCGACCCGGAGAATCCGGTCGCTCGAGGCTTCCTCAATATTCCGGGCAATACCGATCTTTCCATCAAGGGGAGCTTTCTCTATGCCGACAGCTATGTGGACCTGCTGGTCTTCGCCCTGACGATCCACCCCGAAGATATCGTTTTGATCAAAAGGGTCGAGGACGTCTTCCCCTACGACCCCAATCAAAACCGGCCGAATCTGGAAGCGGCCGACGGCGGTCAGGCCCGGGTGTTCCGTCCGGCCCGCGTCGATAAAAGCAAGGGCGTCGTATCCGGTTGGCGACCCGTTCAGAGGAGGTGACCAATATGAAATCCAAGGGAATAGCCGCCGCAACCTTGATTCTCGGTTTCGCGCTCCTGCTGCTTGGTGGATGCACGACGATGTCTTCTTATGCGCCTGCCACATCCACCGGCAAGTCCGGTTCGATGGCCCGCTTTACCATCGCCGGTGAGCACATGTATGCGGTTTCCGAGACGACCCTGCATATTTTCGATCTAAGCAAGCGCAGTCAGCCCCGACTCGTTGCAACGGTCGAGGTGGGTGAGGGGATCGAAACCATATTCTCCTATAAAGATCTCCTGTTTTTCGGGACACGGCTGGGAATGCTGATTTACAGCATCGAGGCGCCGGAAAATCCCGCTTTTCTCAGCGAGTATCGGCATGTCTACTCCTGTGATCCAATCGTCGTCGAAGACGGCTATGCCTATGTCACATTGCGCAGCCAGGCCCAATGCCGAACCGGGCGCAATGAACTGCATATCTACGACATCAAGGATCCGACCGCGCCGCTGCTGATCAAAAGCTACACCATGGGAAACCCCTGGGGACTGGGGATTGATCGCAAAAAGCTGTTTGTCTGTGACGGCAGGCACGGTCTCAAGGTCTTCGATGCCAACGATCCGGAACAAATCGAACTTTTGGAAACGATCGAATCGATCAATGGTTATGATGTCATTCCCAACGATCGCATCCTGATCGTGAGCGCCCGAGACGGCATTTACCAGTTCGATTACAGCACCCATCAGCTCAGAAAACTTAGCCGCATCCCTGTGGGATATTGAAGACCGATTTCAAAAAAAGCTTTTAATCTTGGTCATCCTTTCAGGACCAATGGCTGAATCAAGGCCGGGCATGCCATTTATTCACATCAAGTCATTGCCATTTGAATCGCCGTTGGACGTGCCGGCCGTCATCACTGGCATCGCCCGGGATTTCGCGAAAGGAAACGAGATCCCGCTGGAGCACGTGCACGTGACCTGGGACTATTTCGAGCCGGGGCATTTCGCCAAGGGCGAGAGCGCCCCCGAATTTCAGCCCGAAAGCCCCCACTCCGTGCTGGTGGATTTGCTCACACCCGATTTCAATGCTCCGGACATGATCGGCACCATGCTGCGGACCTTGGCCCAAAGCCTGTCCGGCCGGACCGGAATACCCTTGCACAAGATTTTCATCAACCATCGCCAGGCCTTTTCCGGCATGGTTTTCGACGACGGCAACGTGGTCGAGTGGTAGCCCGGGGGCGGTGAGGCCCGCGGGTTTCAGGTGGGCACCCCTTTTCGGAAAGGCGATTCGACGGCGCTTGTTTTTTAGAAATCAAACAGCCGCGGGTGCCATGGGATTCAATCGAAAGGACTGCCAATGGATGCAACAGGATTCTGGGATATCATCGAGGGGGTTCATCAGGACGCCCACGGCGTCATGGATGAAAAATGCGCGCTTTTGAAGCAGGCGCTTTCGGCCCTTTCCGATGACGACCTCAAAAACTTCGCCGCGCATTTTGACCGCTTCGATGCGCAGGCCTACACCTGGCCGCTCTGGGGGGCGGCCTACGTGTTGAACGGGGGATGCTCGGACGACGCCTTCACGGATTTTCGTGCCACCCTGATCTCGATGGGCCGAAACGTCTACGAGGCCGCCCTCGAAGATCCCAACACGCTGGGGCGGGTTCGATTCGACCGCAACGATCCCTGCTATGAGGGCTTTCAATATGCGGTCACCGATGCGCTCGAAGCGCGATGGGGCGAACGGACCGCCCGCGAGGCCGACTTTCCCCGGGAGCCCTCCGGGGAGGCGTGGGATGAGGACACGGTCGAATCCCTGTATCCCGGCCTCACCTATCTGGGGGGCGGTGACGAACCGCCCTCCCCATCCAAAGCCAAGCCGTGGTGGAAGTTCTGGTGATGGTCCCGTAGGAGCGATGGCTTTGAACCGCCTGGACGGCCGCGGGGAAGACCGCCGGCCGGGAACTTAAGCGCGAAAGGGACAACGCGATGCGCAAAGAGACCACTCGTGATCGCCCCGGGGTGAAGGTCATGCCACCGCTGGTATTCTTCGCTTTTGTGGTCGGCGCCGGCGCCCTGGAGCGCTGGCTGGGTGTCGATATCGGCGGCGGGTACCTTGGGCTGCGGCATTTGATCGCCTGGCCGCTGCTGCTGTTCGCCGTCTGGATGGCGGTCGGTTCCTGGTTGATTTTCGTGAAGTCCGGCACCCATGTCGATCCGCGCAAACCCGCGCTGAAGATGGTCGAAGACGGCCCCTTTCGCATCTCGCGCAATCCCATGTATCTGTCCCTGGTACTCATCCTGGCCGCCGTATCCATATGGCAGCTCTCCATCTGGTTTCTGCTGGCCAGCTTCGGTTTATGGTTCATACTGGATCGCAAGGCCGTCGTCCCGGAAGAGGCTTACCTGGAGGACAAGTTTGGCGATTCCTACAGAGCCTACAAATCACGCGTTCGCCGGTGGCTCTGATGCGGAAGGCCGGGACAGGACACCGCTGGAAACGGTTGGCCTGCTGCACGATGGCCCTTTTCGTTTTGACGCTCGTTGTCGGCACACCGGTCAAGGCCTTCGAACGCTATAATCGCGTCAAGAAATTCGATCCGTATTTTGCCAAGTATACCAAGCGCTATTTCGGCCCGGGTTTCGACTGGCGGCATTTCAAGGCCCAGGCCGTGGCCGA
>JASJCV010000108.1 GCA_030065275.1 Desulfobacterales bacterium
TAACCCGTTATCATGATCACCTCGGCCGCGGGCATATGCTCCTTGGCGTATCGCACCAGGGTCATGCCGCCTTCCATCTGGCCGTCGATATCCGGCATGTTCTTGTCCGTGAGAATAATATCGTAGGTGTGCTGTTGCATTAAATCAAAGGCGCTGGCCACATCCCGGGCCAGATCGGCCTTATATCCCAGTTTTTCCATAAAACGGGCCAGAAGGTCCAAGATGCTTTCTTCGTCATCGGCGATTAGAATTCTGACATCCATGCAGTTCATCTCCAACGCAAAGCAAACCATACGATACTGGCGGGGGAAGAAAGCCGATGCCGGCAGAGCAGGTTGCCCGGATCACCGGCAGACCGGCGCATAAACAGATTCACTAAATAAATCCCGGTTAGTATTTATCAGTTGCTCTAATTTGTCAAAATAAAATTTAGGCTGGATAACGCTCGGCCGGAGCTGACCGATGCCGTCCGGCGCCGTTGTTGATCAACGGCTGTTAGAAGCGCAGTTTGAAGGGGTGTCGCGGGTTTCCAACTGGTAGCGTTTAATCTTTTCGACGAGGGTGGTGCGGTTGAGTTTGAGCAGTTTGGCCGCCTTGTTCTTGACCCACTTGGTCTTTTCCAGAGACTGCAGGATCAGGGCCTTCTCGAATTCAGTGACAGCTGAATTGAGATTGATACCGTCATCGGATAGGGCGATACCGGCGTGGGCGGGGGCGATTTCGGTATGTTCCCGCAATTTGACAGGCAGGTCCTCGAGTTCCACGGTGCCGCTTTGCTTGAGCACCACCAGGCGTTCGATCAGGTTGCGAAGCTCGCGGATGTTGCCGGGCCAGCCGTAGCGGCCCAGGGCGCCGAGCGCCTCCTCCGAAAAGCCCCTGATCGCCCCACCGCTGCGCGCATTGAATTCATCCAGAAAATGGCCGGCCAACAGCGCCACATCCGCCCCGCGCGCGCGAAGCGGCGGCAGCACGAGGGGTATCACGTACAACCGGTAGTAGAGATCCTCGCGGAACAGACCCTCGCCGACACGTGCCTCCAAATCTCGGTGGGTGGCCGCGATGATGCGCACATCCACACTCACCGTGCGGTTGCCCCCCACCGGCTCGAACTCGCCCTCCTCGAGCACCCGCAGAATCTTCACCTGCAGATCCGCGCTCATGTCGCCAATTTCGTCCAGAAAGATCGTCCCGCCGTGGGCCTGCTCGAATTTGCCCACCTTGTTGGCGGTCGCTCCGGTGAAAGCCCCGCGCACGTGACCGAACAGCTCGCTTTCCAGCAGATTCTCCGGAATCGCCCCGCAGTTGATGGCCACAAAGGCCGCCGCCCCGCGCCGGCTCTTTCGATGGATGGCCCGGGCGGCCAGGCCCTTGCCGGTGCCGGTCTCGCCGTTGATCAGAACCGTGCTGTCGCTCGAGGATACCCGCTGCATCACCCCGAATACCCGCTGCATCGCTTCGCTCTGACCGATGATTCCGGCGGTGTCATGCTTGGGCACGATTTATAGGCTCCGGGTTTGCGGGAAAAAAATCACCGTGCCGAAGTTGCGCGCACACGGTGTCGCTCGAACAGGGGAAAATGATTTCGGTATCCGTCGATGGCGGCTTTTTTTGAAGTGCCGATGCAACTGCCGTCACATCACCCCGCCGCGTCATAAAAAGTGTTTTTTAATATAGAAGGCGGCCCGCTCGGTGTCAATACCAAGTCTTATCGATGGCTTGCAAAGGGCGGGCGACCTTCCGACCGATTGTGGGCCGTTGCGATCAGGGCGATTTGAAGAGCGACTGGAGGCGCTGGGTAATCCAGCGTGCGGGTGCGCCCGTAACCGCCCAGCCAACCACCACGATCATGATAAACAAAACATAGCGCCCCATACCCGTGCGGTCCACCGGCAGGAGGCGAGGCGTCAGAATAACGGCGAACACAGTACCGGCCAAAATGCGGTAGGTATCGGGCGTCAGCAGGAAATAGGTCAGAAAAAAGCGCAGTCCGCGGCGTTCGCGCTTGGGGGGAGGAGAGGAATCTTGTTGCGAAGTCAAAAGTTGGGCCTCCTTGATTGACGATCCGACGCCATCTGCGACATCGGCTTTAGGTTTGTTCCTTCACCACGGGCTTTCAGCGCTTTCGCTGCACTCCGCGGGATTCGCCGGGAGATCCCGACCGTTTTCGATACCGTTCGAAGAACGATTGGCGGCAAACCTCCGGTCAGGATATGCGAAGACTTCGTCGGCAGAACGCGACGGCAACATCTTTGGCGTCTTTGTAGCGACTGCCGTTCATGAGCGATTGTTGACGGATCATGCCGTTGATCATAGAAATTAGCACATACACGGTTTCCCGGACCGGAACAGCGACAAATTCGCCCGAAGCGATACCGCGCTCAAGGCAGTCGGCCAAATAGTTTTTATACCAGTCGAAAATACCCCGCATGCGGCTGGAGCACACATGGTCCGCATCTTTGATGCGCGCTGGACAGGAACTCATGACCAGTCGGATGCGGCGTGGCATCTCCGCCGCCGCCTGCTGGGAAGCCATGATCAGGTTTTCAATTTTGGTGAATTCGTCCGCGGTTTTCGTCGGCAGGGATTCCAGCCGGGTCATGTACTCGTCGAATGCGTCATTCAGAATGTGGGTAAACAGCTCCTCCTTGCCTCTGAAATGGTAGTAGATCAGGGGCTCGGTCACGCCGGCCTCCCGCGAGATCTGCAGCGTGGTCGTGCCGTCATAGCCCTGCTCGGCAAAAAGCCTCACTGCTGTTTCGATCAAATTTTTTTTCTTGCCCATACGCGATTTCCCCAAGGATTGTGGGCCCGCCGTTCGGACGTTTCCGATCTGAAATTGGCTTTAGCTTTTAGTGCAACTTAAGAGTTTAAGTGGACATTAAAGCATTTGTGCGCTAAATGCAAGCCGTAAAGATGCGACGATCTGCCTCGGCTCGAAAGGACGCCCATGCATCTGGCCACGGATCGAACCCCTAACGCGCAAAGGCCCCGCCATTGACGTCCCCATCCGACCGCGCCGCCCCTGCGGCCAACGCCACTCGCGCGCTCGTTTTCAATCTGCTGATGACCGGCCTCTGCCGCCTGGTTTTAAACACCGCCCGCCGCTTTGCCTATCCGTTCGCGCCCGAAATCAGCCGGGGGCTGGGGGTGCCCATCACCCACGTCACGGCCATGCTGGCCGTCAACCAGTTATCCGGAGTGCTCGGCCTCCTGGCCGGCCCCCTGTCGGATCGCTACGGGTTTCGCGCGGCCATGTTGCTGGGGATGTCGCTCCTGGCCGCAGGCATGCTCGCGGCCGCCGTGAATGCGACTTATTTGACGGTGCTGGCCGCCCTTTTTCTGGCCGGCCTGGCCAAAAATGTTTTTGACCCGGCGCTTCAGGCTTATGTCGGCGAACATGTCCCCTACCGGCGGCGCGGACTCGTCATCGGCCTGATCGAAACCAGTTGGGCCGGCAGCACGCTCATCGGGGTCCCGCTGGTGGGAGTCTTGATCGCGAGTTACGGCTGGCAGCGGCCATTCCTGGCCATGGGCGTTCTGGGCCTTGTCGGGCTCGCCGCCATCCGCTGGGGGATCCCGGCCGACCGCCGGCCCGGCGGCGGGACCATGAGCGCCGGCGCCCTGATCGCGGCATGGCGCCAGCTGGGGCAAAGCCGTCCGGCCCGATCCGTCCTCGCCCTGGCGTTTCTTGTCAGCGTGGCCAATGACGCCTTGTTCGTCATCATCGGGGCCTGGCTGGAAAGCCGGTTCAATCTCGGTGTCGCCGCGATCGGGTTCGGCACGATCGTCATCGGGCTGTCCGAACTGGGCGGCGAATTCCTGACCGTGGCGATCGCCGATCGCCTGGGCAAGCGGCGCGCCATTTTGCTGGGACTTGTATCGGGTGTCTGCGCCTACGCGGCCCTTCCGCTGATGGAGCGCACTTTGGGTATGGCGCTGGCCGGGCTCTTCGGCCTCTTTCTGGTCGTTGAATTCACGATTGTGACGACTTTTTCGCTGGCCACCGAGGTGATGCCCGATCGCCGCGCCACCATGATGGCCGGGTTGCTGGCGGCGGCCGGATTGGGGCGCATGGCCGGGGCCCTGGCGGGTGGATGGCTGTGGATTGCCGGCGGCCTGAGCGCCGTGGCCGGCTGTGCCGCCGCTCTCAGTGCCGCCGCTGGCATTGCGGTTGGATTGGGGCTCAGAGGCCGCCGCTGGTAACTAAACCCGTAACAGGGCAATAGAAAATCGGGGCCGTTGCAGTGCCCGGTCAACCCATCGTGGTTGCCAATCCACACCGCACCGATTAATGTGGGGGTGGTTTATCCCCTACGGCCTTGGCGGCCGGCGGCAGAGTGAACGTTGTTTCGACCCGATTTGAGCGCGATGGATGAAAGGAGATAGCGGATGTCGATCGATCGGCGCTGTGGCCTGGCATCGCTGGCACCACTGCTTCTTGGTCTGGCGTTGGTGTCCGGTTGCGCCACCGCACCGGCCGAGGGGCCGTCCTTACCGCCGCCATCCAAGGAGCCCCGCTTTGAACTGCCGGCTTTGAGGCTTCCGACCCCCGGCGATGCCGCCGAGCGAAACTACCTCGGTTTGGACCCAGGGGAGACATTCGCCCTGGCGGACGTCCGTACCCGGATTCTGGTTATCGAAGTCTTCAATTTCTACTGCCCGCACTGCCAGGCCGAGGCGCCCAATATCAACCGCCTCCATGAGCGAATCGAAAACGACGAGCGGTTCCGGGGGCGGATTAAGATCATCGGCATCGGGATCAGCAACACGGCCTACGAAGTCGATCGTTTCCGCAGGCTTTTCGCCATCCGGTTCCCCTTGTTTGCCGACCGCTCCCGCGTTATTTCAAGACAGCTCGGGGTGCGCCAGACGCCGACCTTTATCGCCTGGAACTACCGTTTCGACGGCCGGATCGAGCCCATCTTGTTCGCCCCCGGCCCGATCGACGACATCGAGCGGTTTCTCGATCGCCTCATTCGTGCTTCGGACCTGAATACTTCCTGGGGAGAACAGCCGGCACCTGAATAAAATCTCGCCAGCAGGCAAGTCAGGGGCTTGTCCGACGGGCAGGCAGTCATCACCTTCCAACCAGGCGCTGAATGCGCGTGCCGCAAAGTTGCGAACCGGGTTCCTTACAGCGAAAGGCGGCACGCAGGCGCAGCATACACGCTGTGTGTATGCGATGGCGCAAGGGGGAGGCCTTGCGCCCAGTCCCGGAGCTGGCTGACGAGGCGCCGGATAATTCAAAGCGCGGTGATCGAACACCGCAATGCGGGACGCGCCGCCAGGGGCCGCCGCCAGGGCCCGCCGAGTGATAATAGGGTTTCGGCTCCATAAGGAATCGATCCCCTTTGTGACCCATTCGAGCCGTTTCGCGGCCGCCTGATAAACAACGGCCCGTTCAGCCCGATGACGGAGGTTTTTCGCCATGCCCATCATCCGAAGCCTTGCCCGAACGGCCGTGCTCAGCGGCGTTCTGTTGTTGACCGAAGGCTGCACCGCGCTGCTCCCCGATCGCCCCCCGGAGGCGCCCGAAGCCGTCAGGACCTGCCGTGTCCTACTCGAACGCACCGACAAGGCCCTGGCGGCGGACGGCGCCGTCAACGCCGCCTATGACCGCATCGAGGGCTTTCCCTATCTGCGCACCAATCGTTTCCTGGCCGCGCTCGAACCGCGGCTGGTAACGCGTGATCAGACCCAGGCCTGGCTTGAGGAGATGCACAGCCTCGATTTGCAAGCCCGCCGCAAGGAGGTGGCCAACCTGTCGACCGCGCGCCTCGAGACGCTGGCGGCCGACGGGTTGAACGGCCCCGATCGCGAGGCACTCGGGCGCCAAATGTCCGACTGCTCCCGCACCCTTTTCGAACATCATCGCTACGAAACCGATCTGCGGGCGCGCCTGCGCGGTCGGATCGCCGTTCCCGACGAATATCGGACCTGGCGCCGCCTGGCGGGCCTCTATCCGCTGGCCGCCCTCCCGGTCGCCATTGTCACCGACGTCGTCTACGATGAATTTCGTGAGTGGCACGCCACCCCACCGGAAGACCTTCCCGTCGTGGGCCGCCTGGAAACCATGGGGCCCGAGGCGCTCACCGGCATCGAGACCTTCGACCCGCGCACGCTTTTCAAGCCGGAGCGTCTTAGCGCCATAGGCCTGCCCCGGCTTGCGGCGGAGGACCGGCAGCGGCTGGCGGCCCTTTTTGCGCCGGTCATCACCCAGGACACGGCGGCGGATTTCGACCGCGTGGGCACGCCCGTCTGGAAGGACGGCCGCATCCGCGTCGACACACAGAGGCCGGCCGTCTACTACTACTTCACTTTCGCGCTGCTGGACGGACACCCGGTGCTGCAGATCAACTATGCCTTCTGGTATCCACGCCGCGACGGCGAGAACGCGCCCTGGATCGAGCGAGGGCCGCTGGACGGCATCACGGTGAGGATCAGCCTCGACCACCGCGGACACCCGTTCATGGTCGACCTGATGAACACCTGCGGCTGCTATCATTTCTTCATTCCGGAGCGTGCCGCCGTCAGGTCCGTCCGTGCGATTGCGCTTGAAATCGACCCGCTCGTGCCGGGCTGGCTGCCCCCGGGCCTTCCCGCCCAGCGGCTGCACCTGAGGGTCAACACGGGCTGGCATCAGGTCCAGCACGTGGGCACACGCGCGGCATCGTCCGAAGCAAAAACCTACCGGCTAAAACCCTATGATCATCTGGAAATGCTACCCGCTGCCGGTGATGAAGCGCGCAGCATGTTCGACGCCGACGGCATCGCCCGCGATTCGGAGCGGATCGAGCCGCTGATCTTTTTTTCGATGGGAATTCCGGATATCGGCAGCATGCGCCAGCGCGGCCACCATGCCATCAGACTCGTGGGGCAGGCCTATTTCGACGATCCCCTGCTCTTCGAGAAGTCCTTTGAATTCGATCGGGATTACCTGGGTCTGGCCGGCGCTGTCGATGACACCCCCGATCGCCACCCGCCGTCTTCGCAACGGCCCGAGGAGTAGAATCCATGACCGACAACGACCCCAAAGGTATCACCGCTCTCGATCGCCCCGAGGTCCTTTTTCACCTTTTCCATCCCCGCCCGGAAGCGGAGGGTCGTTATCAGGGCCCGGCGCAAAGTCTGATGATCCCGGTGGCGCCGCAGGCCGCCGTGGGGGCGCGCTTTCACGTCCAGGACGCAGCGAACCTGAATTTGCTCTTTTTCCACGGCAACGGTGAGATCGTGGCCGACTACGACGAGCTGGGACCGCTCTTCAACGCCCGGGGCATCAACCTGCTGGCCGTGGATTACCGCGGCTACGGCCGTTCGAGCGGCCAACCCAGCGTGACGGCGCTGCTGGCGGACAGCCACGCGATCCTCGACCACACCCGCCGCTGGCTTGAGGCCGAAGGGTACACCGGCCCGCTGGTTTTATTGGGCCGCTCGCTGGGAAGCGCGGCCGTCCTCGAGCTGGCCCACCGCCGACAGACAGACATCGACGGTCTCATCGTCGAGAGCGGTTTTGCCCTGGCAGCGCCCCTGCTGCGCCTGCTGGGTATCGATCCCGACCGGATCGGTTTCGAGGAGAGCCGGGGATTTGGCAATATCGATAAGATCGGGGCGTTCAGCGGACCGACGCTGATCATCCACGCCGAATTCGACCACATCATCCCCTTCAGCGACGGCGAGGCCCTCTACGCGGCCTCCCCGGCCGCGGCGAAGAAACTACTGAAGATCCCAGGCGCCAATCACAACGATATCTTCCTTCGCGGGATGGCCGCTTACCTCGATGCCGTCGCGTGGCTCGGGCGGCAGTGCCGTACAGAATAGCCGGGGGGGGCGTCTAATCGGCCCGCAGCGCGGTGAACGCGTCGAAAGCCTGCCAGAAGACCTGTCGGTGGCGGTCGATTTCCATCAGCAACTCATGCCGGGCGCCGGGCACGTCCACGAGACGACAGTCGGGTGTCCGGCGGCAGAACCGCGCCTGAGCCTCGCAGCTGACGATACGCTCCTCGGTCGCCCGCGCGAGGAGCACGGGAATGTCGAGGCCGCGGGCGAATGCCGGGGCGCGCACACGCTCGATCGAGTCGAGGGCTGCGTTCAGCCATCCGTAGGTCACCCCGCCGACCGCCAGGCGCGGATTGGCCGCGAGATCGGACAGGCGGCGCCGGAAGCGCTCCGGGTCGCTGGTGAGAGGATTGTCCTCGAAAATGCCGTCCCGACGCGCAAAGCCCCTTCCGCCGGGTACGAAGGCCTTGGCCCCACCCAGCTGCAGCGCCACCCGGACAAAACCGCGCAGCAGTCTCCGGGGCACGGCCGGCAGCTCGATATCGATCATGGGCGAGGTCAAAACGGCGCAGGCGAACGGATGCCGGCGCTCCCGCAGGAAGCGCAGACCGATGTGCCCTCCCATGGAGTGGGCCAGGAGAACGAACGGCGGAGCGGCGCCGTGGCTGCGCGCCAGATCGACGAACCGCGCGAGGTCTTCCAGATAGTCCCGGAACCGTCCCACATGGCCCTTGAGCCGGTTGGGGCTCAGGCGGCCGGAAAGCCCCTGGCCCCGCCAGTCCATGCTGTAGACGGCCCAGCCGCGCCGATGAAGATCGTCGGCCGTTTCTGCGTATTTTTCCAGGTATTCGGTGCGGCCGTTGAGCAGTATAATGCTGCCACGAGGGCCCCCGGGCGAAGGGGCCCGATATCCCCATCGGATCCGCAGGCCGTCGAAGCTTTCAAAATAATCGCATGGATGGAACATCGCGCTTGGGAAGCCTCCCTGTTCATACATGTCGCTCAGCGCCGGGGATTGCCGGTGCCGCGGGACGCATGGCCGCCGGGTTTGGGGATTGACCGCACCGGGCGGTTGCATTAGGCTCGGAGAGCGCTTCGTCCCAATCCTTCTACGAGGCAGCGGTAACACAAAGGCATTTTTATATCACAGATGACCAGGCACTCCCATAAGTTTGTCGAGACGTTCCAAGGCTTTGTCGGTTTCGGGCTTGACCGGCCGACCGACGAGCATGCCTTGATCTACTACCTGCAGAAATTCTCGGATGATGCATTGATCAGCACGCTGGTGCAGCGCATGAGCGATGAGGAACTGCTGGCACTCTTCGATCATCTGGGCCGCCTGCTCAAACGCCACCTGACCGAGGATGAATACCACCGGCTTTTTCTGAAAGACGGCTGAGGCTCCGATCGGATGGCCCCATCGCCGACGGCTCCCCCTTGGTACGCCGCAGCCGCAACCCCAACCACCAGGAAGGATTAGCGATGCTGACTGCCAAGCACCTCGACCGCTATGCCGACGTGATGCTGTGGGCCCTGCAAACGGCCCGTAAACACAAATTCCGCGCCAATGACATCGTTCTGCTGCGATACGATCTGCCCGGACGGCTTCTGGCCGAGAGGATCTTCGCGCGCCTGATGGACATGGGAATTCACCCGGTGCTGCGGGCCATGCCGACCCCTGCTATCGAAAAGGCCTTTTACCAGCGGGCCCGGACGCGCCAACTGGTATTCAACCCTCCCGGCGAAGCCGAGCTGATGAAGGCCTTGAACGGCAGTATTTTTATCTATGCCCCGGAATCCATCACCCACCTGGGGGATGTCGATCCGACCCGTATCGGCAAAACCCTCGTCGCCCGTAAACCCCTGCGTGACATTCTCGACACCCGCGACGAACAGGGGGCTTTCGGCTGGACCCTTTGCCTGATGCCGACCGAGGAGCTTGCCCGCCAGGCCGGCCTGCCGCTGGCGGATTACAGCACCCAGGTGGCCAAAGCCTGCTTCCTCAATCGCGCCCGGCCGCTCGAACACTGGCAGGCCGTATTCCGCCGGGCCAGCGCCATCAAGAAACGGCTGAACCGCCTCCGGATCGAGCGTCTGCGCGTGGAATCGCGCCGCACCGACCTCGAGATCACACCGGGTGAAAACCGGCGCTGGATCGGTCTGTCCGGCCACAACATCCCCAGCTTCGAGCTGTTCACCTCGCCGGATTGGCGGGGCACCCGCGGCGTCTATTTTGCGGATCAGCCATCCTTCCGCAGCGGCAACCGGGTCGAAGGCGTGCGTCTGGAATTCAAACGGGGCAAGGTCGTCGCCGTTGAGGCCGAGCAGGGCGAGGCTTTCGTGCGCCGGCAGCTGGCAATGGATGGCGGGGCGTCCCGGCTGGGAGAGTTCTCTCTGACCGACAAGCGCTTTTCCAAAATCAGCGCCTTCATGGCCAACACCCTCTACGACGAGAACTACGGCGGCAAACATGGCAACTGCCACGTGGCCCTGGGCTCATCTTATGCGGACGCCTACAGCGGCCGGTCCGGGGACCTGACGCCGGCACGCAAAAAAGAACTGGGATTCAACGCCTCGGCCCTGCACTGGGACCTGGTCAACACCGAAGCCAAACGGGTGACGGCCCGCCTGAAGAAGGGAGGCGAGCTGACGATCTACGCGCAAGGCCAGTTTCAAATCTGAGAGCGCCGCTGCCGCGTGCGCAGGGGGTCCCGCGCGGTCTTCATGCCGGGGGAATTGCACGCGCGAGCGCCTGCGATCGGAAGCAGGATGCGGTTTTACAGCGGTGATGCGCGGAGAGGTTCAGGCTTGGGGCGTGCCGCGCTTGATCAACCCATTGACGGAATCGATCAAACGCTGAATCGAAAAAGGTTTTTCAAGAACGTGGTCGAAGTCGGTCTTCTCCAGCAGCCAGGGTGTGCCGGAAACACCGATGACCGGGGTTTGGGGCTTGTCTGAGGATCGGATTCGATCGAGGAGATCACGACCGTCGGTGCCGTTGAGAAGGATATCGGTAATGACCAGATCGAATCGCCCTTCACTGAATTTCCGAAGCCCTTCGTAGCCGTTGGAAGCGGTTTCGACCGCGTAGCCGTTGATACGCAGGGCATAGTCGAATAGCTCCAGGATCGACCTTTCATCGTCCACGACCAGAACGGATTCCATAAGCCCCCATCATCTTCAGAATCAATGCCAACACCCGGAAATTTAGACGGCGTGATAGCGGACTCGGCCCGTATTGTCAACTAGATATTGTAGTTTTTTCCGTGACCCAACACTAAATATCGGATTTCTTTAAATTAGTTTTTTTGCCGTAAATTCAGCGCGGGGC
>JASJCV010000109.1 GCA_030065275.1 Desulfobacterales bacterium
CCACCAGTCCCGGTTCGATGTGCCGCCTCCGGCAATGCGGCTGAACGTCCTACCCGTCACCGGGCACTTGCTTGCTTCGGTCATGGCGTTGCCTCCTTTTGTTTTGGAATTCGGATGCTCCGTAAAAATGCAGCGTAATGATTTGGTGCCTAACGGCCAATGGTGTTGACGAGGTGAATCGATGGTACGCGATCGAAATGGATGCGCCGCCTCGGCAAATTGCCCATCTGCCTGCGGCGGCCAACTTGTCTTGAATGTTTCAAAGATAATTCGGCTCTTGGTTGGCGCAACGTCCTACGTACCCGGAGGATGCCATCGACGATCATTCAATCGCTGTTTTTTGATCAATTTAATATTCAATACTTTTTGATAATTATTCGCATTTGACAAGTCAACCCGTACCTTTGCGAAAACCCGGTCGCAAATGCGTTTCATGCCGGATGGCGGGACCGGGGAGGCGGCCGGCCGGCATGCGATGTCCGGCAGCGGTCGCGTTGACCAGTGAACCGCGGGCGCCATGCGGCATGGGCACTTACATCCGTCCGGTCAGGTCACCTGAATGATTCGACCGGACACCACGAAGTGCGGTGATATCGCCTGCAGCCGCCGGTGTTCCCTGGCGGATATCGGCCCGATCGACCCGCCGGCTACAAGCCCTAGCCCCTGACAATGCGCGGCAGGATCATTTGGTGCTGGGGGCAGATCGATGTGGGATTCTGGTAGGCGCTGCCGGCAAAGGCCTCCAGATAGCGGCGCAAGTCCCGGATGGCCACGATTTCGTCCACCAGGCCGTTGTGGGCGCAGAACAACGGCCGGGACTTGTCGTGGTAGTCATCGGCCAGGGCGTTCATCCTGTCCACCACCTCGTCCAGCGCCCGCCCGGCGTCTTTTTCCTTGACCAGCCGACGGGCGTAGGTCGCCACCGCCGCCGTCTCCCCGTGCATCACATAAATCTCACTGGCAGCGGTTCCGAGTGTAAAGGCGTTGTGACGGTTGGCCGTGGGACCGCCCATGACATAGTGGGCCGCGGCCGTGCCCTTGCGCAGCACGACAAGCATCATGGGCACGTCGGTCTGCTGGATGGAGTAGATCAGGGACTGGCCCAGGCCCAGGAGTTCGGCCTTTTCGGCGGCGTCGCCGACGTCGATGCCGGTGGTGTCCTGAAACCAGACGATCGGCATCCGGTCCCGGCCGCACAGGGTTACGAATTCGTTCATCTTGATCAGCCCCTGGCGGTAGAGTTTACCGCCGAATCCGGGGTAGTCGGCATATTCGGGATAGCCCTTGCCGAGGTAGCCCTGGCGGTTACCGATGCAGGCCACCGGAAACCCGTCGATCTTGCACAGGCCGGTGTAGACCTCGGGGCCGTAGCCCGGACGGAATTCCATGTGCTCGCCCCCGTCCACCAGGCGTGCCAGCACCTCTTCAAAGGCATAGACCCGCTTGGGCGCCATCGGCAGCAGCCGGTAGATGTCCTCCACCGGGAAGGCCGGGTCGCAAGGTTCGGCCACCCGGAAAAAACGGGGGTGGTAGGCCGGCAGATCGGCCATGTAGGCTTTCAACCCGTCGAGGACATCTTTTTCCTCCTCGAAGACGTAGCGAAAGAAGCCGGTTTCGTCGTAGTGGGTCTTGACCGACCCCGGGGGCTTGGTCTTGAAGGCTTTGGCCTTTTTGATCAGGCCCTCGGCCATCTCAAGGTCGAAGTGGCCCTTGGGGGCCATGCCGCTCACGATGCCGGCCCCGCCCACGGCGATATTGCCGTTCTTGTGGGCAAAGAGCACGGTCGGACTGATGCCCTGGTAGCCGCCGCCGGCCGGGTTGGTGCCGTAGATTCCGGCCAGAACGGGAATACCGGCTTGGGCCAGTTCGGCATGCCGGAAAAAGGGCGCGCCCGCGCCGCGCCGGTTGGCATAGAACTTCTCCTGTTCCGGCAGCTTGGCCCCGCTGCAGTTGACCAGCCAGATCAGGGGCAGATTGAGGCGCTTGGCCAGATCGGTGACCCGCAGGATGTTCTCGGACTGGCCGGCCAGCCAGGCCCCGGCCATGACCTTGTTGTCAAACCCGATGACAACCGCCCATCGGTCCGATATCCTGGCCAGACCGTCGATCACATTGGTGGTGCCCTCGTCATTGGCTGCCGGGTTGTAGAGGGTGTGCAGCGGGCACCAGGTGTCTGGATCCACCAGATAGTCCAGCCGCTGCCAAACGGTCATCTGCCCCCGCGCATTGATTTTCTCGGTGGAGAACCCGGCCTGGCGAACGCGCTCGACATCGGCCTTGATTTCAGCTTCGGCTGTCTCGAAGACCGCCTGGTTATTGGCGGTCTGTTTGAGCTGGCCGGGTTTCAACGCGTGCCCCAGTGGCGCCATTTTTTCAAAATAGGGTCGCATGTTTGCCCTCCTTAAACCGGTTTGGAAACGGTCTCACACGGACGGCCCATCATTCATCGATGACGGCCAGCAGCTGGTCTTCCTCCACCTCGTCACCCTCGTCCACCATGACTTCCTTGACGGTGCCGCTTAAGGGCGCAAAGACCGGGGTTTCCATTTTCATGGCCTCGATCACCAGGATTTCTTCATCTTCCTCAACGGCTTTTCCAATCTCCAGGTTGAGCTGAATGATTTTCCCCGCCAGGGGGGCCAGGATTTCCTCGGGCATGGTGTATCCTCCCTCAGTGCACAATAAATTTGTGAGTTTAGGCGATGGCGTTCCGTATTTTAAGCATTCATTTTCTTCCGCGTAGAAGAAAAGATGAGGTCGTAAAAAGTCCGATACTTAGACAATCGCGGAAGGCGTTCGAGATCAAGGTTTGCGAATTCAAATGAATAAGGCGTATTCAGTCCGGTTTATCATTGGGTGGGGTCCCGCGGAACCTCTCCGCCCTTGATCATGTCTTCGCGTCTGATCCGTTCGATACCCCAATGCTCGGCGCGGGACAATGGGGAGAGGCAATGCACGAACCTTAAAACCACCTTCGCCGAGCACGATTGCTCTGAGTTATGCTTGATCAAGAGGCCAATTTTAGTGATCCGAATATAGAACCTATCTCAAATTAAAGATTAGGGTTCCTGGCAAGACGTGAACCGGCGAGGAAGCGGAGCATACACCAAGTATGTGAGCATTGTGAGTCGGTACCCAACACCGCCAGGGGCACTTAGATCTTTTTTTTGAGATAGGTTCTAAAAAAGAATCCTCTTGCAACGGAGTCCGATGGCCCATTCTATCCCAGCAACGTCAAGAATATCCCGGCCGCGATCACCGTGCCGATGACACCGGCCACATTGGGGCCCATGGCGAACATGAGCAGATAGTTTTTCTTGTCGTACTGGGCGCCCACTTTGTGAACGACGCGCGCGGCCATGGGAACGGCCGAGACGCCGGCCGCGCCTAAGAGGGGGTTGATCTTGTCGCGACGCACCAGGTTCAAAAGCTTGGCCAGAATGATGCCGGTGGCCGTGCTGACGGCGAAGGCCAACAGACCGAAAAAGAAAATAAACAGGGTCGTCGGCGCCAGGAAAACTTCGGCATTCATCGTGGCGCCGATCGGAAGCCCCAGAAAAATGGTGACGATGTTGAGCAGTTCGTTCTGGGCGGCATGGGTCAGCCGTTCGACCACCTTGGCTTCGCGAAACAGGTTGCCCAGCATGAACATGGCGATCAGGGGCGCGGCCGCGGGCACGAGCAGGATGATGACCAGTGTGGCCGCCACCGGGAAAATTATCTTCTCGCGCCGGCTGACCTTACGGCCCTTCGGCATGCGGATCACACGCTCGCGGCTTGTGGTCAGCAGGCGCATTACCGGCGGCTGAATGATGGGCACGAGCGCCATGTAGGCATAGGCCGCCACGGCGCAGCTGCCCAGCAGATGGGGGGCGAGCTTGGACGCCAGGAAAATGGTGGTCGGTCCGTCGGCGCCGCCGATGATGGCCATCGTGGCGGCCTCCTTGAGGTCGAAGCCCGCGGCG
This sequence comes from Desulfobacterales bacterium, assembly GCA_030065275.1. Classification (GTDB taxonomy): domain Bacteria; phylum Desulfobacterota; class Desulfobacteria; order Desulfobacterales; family UBA5852; genus JABZFP01. The sequence continues at coordinate 3,966 of JASJCV010000109.1, forward strand.
CTGGCCGCCAGGAAGGTCAGGTAGACCCCGGCCTGGGCCCCGGCGCCCAGGAAGATCAATACCGGCCTGGCCAGCAGGGGGCCGAAGTCGGTCAAGGCGCCCAGGCCCAGAAAAATCAGGGGGGGGATGATCTCCCACTGGATGCCGTAATGGTAGAATCGCCACAACAGGCCTTCGCCGGGTGCCATCAGGCCGGTCAGCGGCAGGTTGGCCAGCAGGATGCCGAACCCGATGGGCAGCAGGAGCAGCGGTTCGAAGGATTTGGCGATGGCCAGATAAATCAACGTAAAGGCGATCAGCCACATGAAGACCATGCCCGGGGTGAGCGCGAATATCCCCGATGTTGCGAGCAGAACCGGCAGGTTATCCGTCATCGGTGCTCCTTGCGGCCATACGGTCGGTCAGTGCCGAGGTGATGCGGATGGCGATATATAGCAGGGTCATGCCCCCAAAGACCCCCCCCAGGCCGGCGGCCACGATCGGCAGTGCTTCGTTCATCATGCGATCCTCATAAACCGGATAAAGATGTCAGGTTTCGGGTTTCAGCCTTCAACCGCTCTCTTTGGGTGGCCTTTCCTGAAAACAGACACCTGAACACGTGCTGGGTGCTTTAACCCTGAACCCCACGGGGTGAGCCCGAAAGGGTCCGCCCTCTCTGACACCTAAACCCCGGTCTTCTCCGGCGGCCATTCGCCCCGGTCTTCAAGCAGCGCGCGCAGGGTTTTGAGCGCGGCATTGGTGGCCGGTACGCCGCCGTAGACTGCGGTCTGGAATATGGTTTCGGCGATGTCGTTTGCATGACAGCCGACATTGAGTGCCGCCTGGATGTGCAGCTTGAGCTCCTCGGTGCGTCCCAGTACGGTCAGGGCCGCTACGGTAATGAGTTGGCGGGTGGGGTGGGGCAGCTTTTCGCGGGCGTACATCTTCCCTGTGATAAAGAGTGAGAGATCCCGGGCCAGGCCGGGATCGAACGCCTTCCAGAGCTCGTATGGTTTTTCGTCGGTGACGCCTCCGAAATAGAGGGCCGCCGTGCGCTGGGTTTTCTTCGCGAGGTCATCATCCATATTCCCTACCTGCCTTATATCTTATTCAAATGATTGTATCTAATTTCACAAGCCTGCCAAGCGGCGCACTTCATACTGTCAATGGTATAACTGTTCATTTTCTTCCGCGTGGAAGAAAACGAACCAAAAGAAGACGCCCGCGTCCCGCTTTACCCTGGGCGTCGCCGAGCCGGCCGGCGCGCGGCGGAACTCGCTTCGCTCAAACAAGCCGCCGCACTTGATCCGTCCGTATCGTCGATGCTCGGCGCGGGACGAAGGGAGGTCGATGTCGCTTTTCGTGGCCGAGAGCCGCCGTGCAACGCCGGGATTGGACCAATCAGATTCCACCAAACAGTCCCACCCAATTTAACTATGTGCCAACACCCCGACTGGAGGGAAGCATGATGCGTATCAAGATACAAGCACAATCCCCAAATCGCCGAAGGCCGATCTACGATTAACGGGCGAAGCATTCGTTCAAGATGCGGCGTACAAGCGCTGAGAAGTGAGGCGTGCACCAGGTTCACTGCAGCAACGAAGGCCGCCGTGCCAACACCCAGAGCGGAGGGATGCGTGATGCGTTCAAGGTCAAGGCGCACAAGGCCTGAGGCGTGAGGCGTACATCAGGTACGCCGCAGCAACGAAGGCCGCCGTGCAACGCCGAGATTGGACCAATCAGATTCCATCAAACAGTCCCACCCAATTTAACTATGTGCCAACACCCCGACTGGAGGAAAGCGTCATTCGTCCAAGGTCAAGGCGCACAAGGATTGAGAAGTGAGGCGTACACCAAGTACGCCGCAGCGCCGAGAGCCGCCGTGCAACGCCAAGATTGGGCGAATGACGCTTTCCTCCTAGCGGTTGGCCTTGCGGTATCCCAGCTGATCCAACGCAATAATCCACTTGCAGATGTTGGACGAGCCTTCCACCATGGTGTAGGTGGGGGCATCCCGATAGAGCCGGGCCACCGGGTATTCGGTGGAATAACCGTAGGCCCCCAGGATCCGCATGGCGTAGTTGGCGCACTTGACCGCGGTTTCCCCGGCCAGGTATTTGGCCATGGCCACGTCCAGCCCGTTGTCGAGACGGCCCTGGTCCTTGGCCCAGGCGGCCTTGTAGACCAGGAGTCGTGAGGCCTCGATCTCGGTGGCCATCTGGGCGATCATGTCCTGGTTCATCTGAAATTCGCCGATGGCTTTACCGAACTGCCGGCGCTCCCGGCAGTATTTCAGCACGATTTCCAGGCAGGCCTGGGCCACCCCCACGGCACCGGCCGCGGCCGAGAGCCGCGTCTGGTTCAACGACCCGAAGAGGATCCGGGCACCGTCTCCTATCCGGCCGATCAGGTTTTCTTTGGGCACGCGCGTGGCGCTCAGAAAGATTTCGCCGGTGGGCGAGGAGTGGGAGCCCAGCTTGTCCAGATTCGTGGTACGGATGCCGTTGAAGTTCTTGAGCTCCACCACGAAGGCCGAAAGACCTTTGGCCCCCTGGGTCTTGTCGGTGTAGGCGTAGTAGATGACCACATCCCCCACGGGCGCATTCGAAATCCAGGTCTTGGTGCCGTTGAGTTCCCAGTGATCGCCCCGGTCCTCGGCCGTGGAGTCCATGGCCATGACGTCGGAGCCGGCATCGGGTTCGGTGATGCCGAAACCGCCCACATACTCGGCGCGGACCAGTTGGCCCACGTATTTATCGCTCAGGGCCTCGCTGCCGTAGTGATAGATGGTATAGGCGCAGCCCAGGGTCTGCATGTTGATCTGGACCCTGAGCGAACTCGACACCCGGGCGATCTCCTCGGTGACGATCATGGCCGAGAGCCACCCCATATCCTCGCCGTCGTATTTTTCGGGAATTACAGTGCCGAAGAGGCCCAGTTCGGCCATGGGCAAAATGGCTTCCTCGTAGGGGAAGTGGTGCTGCGCGTCCCAGGCGTCCACATGAGGCGCGATCTTCTTGGCGGCAAATTCGCGAACCGCCTTGCGCAGCATCTCCAGATCTTTGGGCAGTGCAAAATCCACGCTTATCTCCCTCTGTTGAATGATATGATTCTATTAACTCACTCTTGGTGAAGTCATCAGCCGGTTTCTGGCCTGGCGTGTGCCGGGACGCGCTGCGCTCAAACAGGCCGACACGCTTGTGCCCGAACCTGCCACCGATGCTCGGCGAAGAACGAAGGAATAAAAACCCTACCGCAGGTGACGCATCAGTCTACAGCTTTTTCCAACACGGCCAGGGCCGCTTCGAGTACGCGGCCTTTGAATCGCAGCGCCAATGCGCTGCGCAGCATGTCGGCACTTATGACTTCGCCCCGTCGGGCCAGGACGCCCAGGGTGGCCAGGGCCCAGTCCGGGGCCTTGACCCGGTTCGTCTTAAAATCGATATCCACGACGGTTGCGGCCGTTTCCGGAAGCGCCACGCCGCGAGCCCGCAGCACGAGCGCATCGGCGGGCAGGGCGGCCAGCATCCGGCGCCGCCGGGCCACACCTTCGGCGGCCAGGGCGATCACCGCCCGGGGCCGGTCGATGCCGGTGAAACCGATGGCCTCCCGGGCCAGAACGATCTCGCTCACCGAATGGCCGCGAAGGACGGTGATGGGGTAGTCGTTTTTCTGGGTGGCATGGAGGCCGGCCGTGGCCCCGGCCAGACACAGGAGTTCACCGGCCGTGACGATGCGCTGGCCCGCGCGGCCCAGCAGGATCACCTCGCAGCGCGCCTCTGTAGGCGGCTTGTGACGGGGCTCGACCCGCAGGGGGCCTGCGGCCGGTTCCAGCCGGGCGGCCTCGTCGCGGTAGTGGGCGCCGTATTCGGCGCGCGTGTTCTGCCGCTGAAAATGGTCCACCGGCGGCCGCTGGGCCAGTTCGGTCTCGATACTCGCCGGGGAGAGCTTGTTGCCGCGCGCGTAGCGCCCGGGACAGACGCCCCAGATGTCCATCAGCGCAAAGCCCTTGAATTGGATGGCATCCATCATCCGATCGATCAGACCGTCATCGTAGGTCGATATGCGCGTCAGATGCGCGGCCCCGGCGCTGCCGGCCACCTGGCAGATGTCGATCGGTTTTTCGAGCCGGTTCAGGAAGCCGGAGCCCACCCGGGCTTCGGGCGGCGTGGTCGAAGAACACTGGCCGCCCGTCATCCCGTAGTTGAAGTTGTTCAGTACGAGGAGCGTCAGGTCGATGTTGCGGCGGCAGGTGCTGAGTACGTGGGCGCCGCCGATACCCAGCCCCCCGTCGCCCATGGTGACGATGACCTGCAGCTCGGGCCGGGCCAGTTTAAGCCCGGTGGCGTAAGTCAGGGCCCGTCCGTGCAGGCCGTGAAAGGCGTGGGTGTTGAAAAAGGTGTCGAACAGCCCCGAGCAGCCGATGTCGGATACGATCACGACCCGGTCGCCGGACAGCGCCAGTCGCTGCAAGGTCTGATCGAGGGCAGCGACCACGCGTTCGTGGGCGCATCCCGGGCAGAAGACGGGCGGGCGTTCGCGGTTAAGCAGACTATCCATGGGCGATCACCTCCTGGACCTTCTCCGGACGGATCAACTCGCCGTTCATCTGACCGTAGAAAACGATGTCGCGGGGGGCGAGGATGCGCTGAATTTCACGTACGTACTGGCCCATGTTCATTTCGATCACCACGATGCGCTCGTAGGCGGCCGCCTTGGCCCGCAGCAATGCCTCCGGCACCGGCCATAGGGTTTTGAGGATCAGAAGCGATGCGGGGTTCCCGCCGGCGGCCAGTCGGGCGATGGCGTCGCTTACCGCCCGGGCCGTGACGCCGTAGCTGATCACGAGGGTCCGTGCGCCGGGCGCTTCCTCGCAGTCGTAGAAGGTGAACGCGTCTGCGGCCGATAAGATTTTGCGCATCAGACGGTCCTGGTTGGCGGCGATCAACTCGGGCGCGGTGGTGATGTAGCCGTCCGGACCGTGGGTGGAGGAGGTCTGCCGCACGAGGCGTTTGCCGCCGATGGGCAGAAACGCCGGTACGGGTGCGTGTGGACTGGCGGCAAAAGGCGCAAAAGGCGCATCCGGGTCGGCCATGCTGCGCGTTTCCACCGCCGGGAGATCCAGGGCCTCGAGATCGAGTGTCTCGCGGGTCATGGCGATCTCCTTGTTGGCGGCCATGAACACCGGGCAGCGGAAGCGCTCGGCCAGGTTGAAGGCCTGCATGGTGAGCACGATGCAGTCGCGCACGTCCACCGGCGCCAGGACGATCACCGGCAGACCGCCGCTGCTGCCCCACTGCAGAAACTGAATGTCTCCGTCCGCGCCCCGCGTGGCCGAACCGGTGGACGGCCCCAGCCGCTGGACGTCCACGATCACGATCGGGATTTCACTGCCCACGGCAAACGAGATCTGCTCGCTGTAGAGGCTGATGCCCGGGCCGGAAGTGGCCGTCATCGCTTTGTGGCCGGCCATGGAAGCGCCCAGGCAGAACCCGATCGAGGCGATCTCGTCCTCGCCCTGCAGGCAGATGCCGCCGGCAGGTGGCAGGCGCTGCAGCATGGCGTTGTAGACGGTGGTGGCCGGCGTGATGGGGTAACCCGCGAAAAACCGGCAGCCGGCTTTAAGGGCCCCCCAGGCGATCGCTTCGTTTCCTTCCATGAGGGTCAGCGCCAAGGTTCTGCTCCTGTTGCCGTCCGGATGAGACCGCCCGCGGGAGGCCCGTTGAATGCCGCGGCCGGGTTCACAGACCGGCCTTGCCTTTGGCCGCGCTCATGCGGGTCAGGCCATCGAGGACGTGACGTTTAACGCGTCGGATGTGACGCGAGAGCGTGCGCCGGGCCGTCCCGAGGTCCCCGGCGGCAATGCTCCCGTAAAGTTCCCGATGGTCGGTATCGGCCGATTCCATCGATGTGGTGAACAGGATGCTGCCGCTGTATTTGAGGTAGAGGAGATCGAACAGGTCGGCCAGGATTCGGGTCTGGATGCGGTTGCCGGAAAGGGCGGCCAGGGTCAGGTGGAAGTCCCTGTCCTTGATGAGCCGTTCCGCCAGGTATCTCGCGCGCGAGGCTTTCAGGTGCGCGGCCAGTGCCCGCTTCAGGACCAGGAGCTCTTTGGGGTCGATGCGTTTGAGGGCCGCGCCCAGCAGAGCGCATTCAATCAACTCACGGGTTTCATAGACTTCCTGCACCTCCTGCCGGTCGATGGGTGCCGTGAAATAACCCCGATGCGGCTCATGGCGAACGAGCTGCTGATATTCAAGCCATTTGAGGGCCTGGATGATCGGGGTCGGGCTCATGCCCAGACGTTCGGCCAGATCGCGATAAGAGAATTTCTGGCCGGGAGGCAGTTCATTGTGCAGCATCAGGTTGCGGATGCCATCATAGGCGCGGCGGGTGTGATCGCCTGCGCTGCGCCGTTTGCCCGCTGCCGTGGTGTCTGTCGTCACTCGTCGTCCTGTTGTTAAAATCAAAAATTTGATTAAATATTTGATTGCATTATCAGACAGCCAAGTCAAGACAAATCGGGGTCGAGGTTCGGAAGTTCAGGGTTCGTTGGTAAGGGGGGTCTAAGTCTGAAGGTTCTGGGTTCTGAGTTTAAAAAAGTTGGGTTCAGAAGTTAAAATCGAAAAGATCCTTGAAGCCCTGAACCTGGAACAGGGAACCTTTTTCCCGGAGGCGGCGTTATTCCCCCAGATGGTCGATGAGCCGGCCGCTCGTGAGGCGCAGATACTGGCTCATCTGCTTGGCGATCTTAAGCGCCAGGATGAGTCCGATGCCGGGCAGGGCCTTGTTGAGCTCATTGAAATGGACCGCCGTCATCACGAGCAGAGAGGCATCCGTGGCAGCCACGACCGAGGCCGACCGCGGCTCGCCGTCGATCAGACTCATCTCACCGATGGTCTTGCCGGGGCCCAGCGTGGTGATTTTCTTGGGCTTGTTGTGGGTGTCGAACTTGATGACATCCACGTGACCGCGGGCAATCAGGACCAGATAGGCCTTTTTCTCGCCTTCGCTGAAAATAATCGCCTTGCGTTGGACTTTGTAGAGATCCATGTAGCGGGCCAGTTTCTTGATCTGTTCGAAACTGAAATCTTTCCCCCAGGCCGTGGCCTCGATCAATTCACTTTTTTCGAAAACGGGCAGGTCGACCTTGGCTTCGGCCAATATGCCGTCGGCCGCTTTTAATTCTTCCGCCGTTACCATAATATCCATCTCC
>JASJCV010000110.1 GCA_030065275.1 Desulfobacterales bacterium
CGCGCCTCTTCCACGGAGGGCCCGGGGGGCCAAGCGATACCGCCGTCGACAAAAAGACACTTTTGGCCCGCAACGTGGTTAAAATTCCAACCCTCAAGGACCGCCAACTGGCCGGCCATGTCGAAACCCTCCGTGGCATGTTGCAACCCCTTGATCCGGTCTTCAAGGATATTGCCGCGCTTGACATTAAAAAACTAATCGACATTCACGGTGTTTGCCAGGACGAGGCCGGACATCGAACGCTTCTCACCCTGAAAGGCAGTTTGGCTGCAAAAAAGCAGTATCTTCTGGATGCCCTATTGAAGCCCGTGCGCACGACACTGGCCAGTGTCCACATCGCCGACGGGCTCTACGAAATGCGGGCCTGGCGGAGCAATCTCTTTGCAAGCCAGCGCCGCCACCGGCTGGTGCGCTTTCATGTCGACGGCAAGTTCTTTGCCTGTCTGCTGAACGCCAACAACCGCATGGCGTTCTGGATCAGCGACAGCAGGCATCTCCAACGGATGATTTTACTTCAGCAGGCGGTGGACACCAGCCCGGCGCTGGCGGAGGCCTTCAGCCAGTGCCTGGCCGACGCGGCCCGCCCCATGCGCCTCATGTTCAATCCGAACCTCGAAATCGACTACACCCACAACCGCATCCCGCAGATCTACAAGGATATTTTCGCCCACATGGAGGTGGACACCGAACTGCGCCGCCAGGTGATCCGTTTGCTCAACCATCACCAACTTGGCGTCTCATTCAGCTACGTCACCCAGGAAGGGTTCGGTGATCCACTGCCCGTCACCAACGTTTCCGTGATGCACGATGTCAAGGCGCTGGAACCCCTGCGCACGGATGCGCCCCAGCTGTTTGCCGCGGTCAATCAGCGCGCGACTCGATCGGAAGCGGGCAATTACTATCTTCTCGAGAATATCAGGGGACGCAGCGATGAGTACGGATCTTAACGCCAACGACAAGGCCTGGATCCAGGAATTACTGCACTACCCGCAGCTGCTTAAGGAGCGGCTCGCTTTCTTTGAAGATACGGGCACGGTCCTTATCCCGGAAGACCCCATTGAACGCGTCGTCTTTCAGGACCGGGCCAAAAAGGCCATTCGCAAAATAGCCCACAAACGCGGGCACATTCTCATGGTCGGGCGACCGGGTACGGGAAAATCAATGCTGGCCGGCATGCTTCAGGAAATTCTGGACCAGTCGCTGGGCGACTACATCCGGCCCCGGGATGCGATTGTGGCCTACCCTGGCCGCGACCGGAATCATATCCGCTTCGCATACGAGGACCCCAAGCAGACGGATCGCCTGCTCGATGAACTGCGCCGCAAGATCGAAGCCACCGTCGATGCGGGCCGCATCTTCAGCCTTCAGGATCAAATCCAGAGCGTCCGACGCGTGAAGCATGTTCTCCTCGCGGCGACGCTGGTTTTGGCCGTCGGCGGGTTTTTCCTGCCGCCGCTGCTGGTGGGGGCCGGAATTACCGGTATCGGGAGCCTGTTTCTTTTCCTTCAGGAGAACAACCACCGCGCCCAGGAACAAATCCAGGCGCACAATGCACCGGCCGCGGCAGCGAACCTGAAGCATCTCTACGACATGCTGCCTGTCGTGCTATACGATCCGCGGGAAGAACAAACGCTGATGGCCCGGGTATCCGAACCCAATGCCCGGACCATGAAGGGGGGATTTCGACACGACCCCTATCAATCCGGCAATCTCCAGACACCGCCGCATCAACGCGTTTATCTGGGGGCCCACGCGACTTCGCCGATTATCTATATCGACGAATTGCGCACCCTGATCCGAATCGGCTATATGCCGGAGCTTTTAGAGATCATGCAGGAGAAGCGTTATGTCCTCGAAGGCGGTCAGGGCACCGGTAGCGGTGCGGCCGACCGATCTGAAAACCATTTGCAGGCGGAAAACATCATCGTGGCCTGCTGCAACCACGATACGGTTGATTATCTGCGCTCCGAAGGGGACGGCGCCTTTCTTAGCCGGATCGAAGACAAGGGCGAGATTGTCCACATGGAAAGTGCGGTGGCCGAGACCCCCGACACGGTCATGCAGGTGGTGCAATACGTCAAACAGGAGGTCGAGCGGATTGAGAGTGAGTTTCAGGCGGCCTGGGGTGAAGTCATCACCAATGAAGGAATGGACAGTGTACGCTCACGCTGTGAACAGATTTTCGGCCGCCGCCTGCCGCCAGATTTTCGTTTAGCCACGCGCGATTTTACGCGCGATGCTGTGATGGAAATTGTAAAGGAGCTGCGATGTCGCGCCAGCGACGGCAAACTCACGACGATTTTGCGCCCGATCAACGGAATCATCAAGGCGGCGGTCTTCGAAGCGATTTTCAGCAACGCCGAAACTGTTGCGCCGCAGCATGTACGCATTGCCCTGGAGGAACATTTGAGCCTGGAAGGCTCGATCCACCAGGAAATCGCTCGACACAAAAAGGATTTGAAGAAGTACATCGATTCCATCACGGACTCGATCGGCTACGTTGTCGGTCTGGCCGTGGTCTCGTCAAACGCCAGCGGGCAGATGTACGGGCAGCCGCTGCCGATCCACTGTCTCGTGGATGCCGGCGCCGACCGGGTGATTGCCGGTGGTAAAGTCGGTGAAATCGCCAAAGCGGCGGCGCAAAATGTGCGGGCCTCGGTGCGGCGCGTGCTGCAAAAAACCGGCGCCCCCTATGTCGGCTACGAAATGCACATCGAGTACATCCAGGCCCACGGCGGCATCGAGGGAGACAGCGCCTCGGCCGCCATCGATGTGGCCCTGGTTTCGGATTTCATCCACATGCCGGTGAACGAAAAATTTGCCGTCACAGGTTCCCTCACGGGGGATATTATTCTGGCCGTCGGCGGCGTGACTGAGAAACTGCGATCGGTTATGGACCCGGTCCTCGGGATGAGCGGGGCCTGCATACCCTGGCAGAACAAGCACGATGTCGAACCTCTTTTGATCAATGCCGTGGTGGAATATATACAGGTCGATCACATACCGGGAATACGGATCCACCGGGCAGAAGACCACAAGGCGCCTTTCGATATCTTCTTCTGCAAAACCAAATGGCAGGTCTACCGAATTATGATGGGCCTCGACCAAGATTCCGTCGAAACCCGCATGGCCGAACGCTGCCGGCAAGACAACCGCGCCCGGTATGCATCGGCGGGCACGAGGCCGCCGGTGGAAGCCGAGCGTCCAGAAGACGCTTTTCCCCTCGACGTTCGTTGAAAGGCACAGGCTACATGGGCGCTTCCCCAACTGGAAAATCGACGATGGATGCCGTCGCGACGCATGCCTTGCACACCCTGGTGTTGGATGCCCTGGAGACCAGTGTGGCCGTCGTGGGGAGCGATGGCCGACTGATTACTTTCAATCTGGCCTGGCAGGATTGGATGCGGCGCATCACGGGCCACAGCGTGGAAAACGGTGACCGGGCGATTCTTCTGGACGCGCACTTTCCTGAAGCCTTGCCGATAAGTCACAACAGCCTCCGCGTCTCCGGCCTCGAGGCGGTCATCAACGGCCAGCGGGAGCATTTCGCCTGCGATTGGGTCGATCCCCAAGGCGATCGGGATGCCTGGTACCGGGTCGATGCCTATCCCCTGGCTTCCCGGGCGGGCATGGCCGTGCTGAGCATCAGTGATGTCTCCCACCGCAAACGGGCCGAGAATGCGCTTCGTCGCAGTCAGGACCAACTTATCCAATCCCAAAAGATGGAGGCTCTGGGCAGCCTGGTGGCCGGGATGGCGCACGAAATCAATAACCCCACCAGTCTGATCATGTTCAATCTGCCCATCGTCAAACGCGTCTGGGAAGACATCCTGCCCCTGCTGAAGCGCACCTCCCGGCAAGGAACACCGATCGAATTCGGCGGCTATCGGATCGACTTCCTGGAACGCCGATTGGCGCCCCTGATCGAAGATATGGAAATGGCCGCCAATCGAATTTCAAAAATCGTCAAGGATCTGAGGAATTTTTCACGCCGCTCCCAGCTGCGTGACACGGCGGCGGTCGACGTCAACGCGGCTGTGGCCGCCGCGCTGCGTCTGGCCCAGACCACCATGCGGAATTCCGGCGTTGAACTATCCCTCGAACTGGCCGAGGATCTGCCCCGCATTCAAGGCAACCAGACCGCCATCGAACAGGTGGCCCTCAACGTGATCATCAATGCCATTCAGGCCATTGACCACGACAAGGGCCGCATCCGAATCCAAACCCGGCGCCACCTTTCCGAGGGCGCTGTGGCGATTTCCGTGCGCGACAATGGTCGTGGGATTTCCCCCGAAATGGCGGACAAACTTTTCGATCCCTTTGTTACGGACAAGCAGGGGCAGGGTGGCACCGGGCTGGGATTGGCCATAAGCTACAACCTGGTCGAGGCGCACGACGGCCGGATTGCATTTACGGATACGGATGAGGGCGGTACCGAGTTCACCCTGACCTTCCCCATCGAATCCCCGCAGCATCGCCCCTGGGTGCTTGTGGTTGACGACGATGCCATGGTGCGCCGATTGATGGTGGAGGCCATCGGCAGGACGGGTAAATATCGTGTCGACGAGGCCGCCAACGGTGTGGATGGCCTGATCAAGATCGGTTCGCGGCCCCCCGATTTGTTGATACTGGATTTGATGATGCCAGGAATGAACGGGCTTGAAGTCTGCGAGGCCATCCATGTCCAGGCATCATTTGCCGACATGAAGGTGTTGATCACCACCGGCCATCCCAACCACCCCGATCTCATTGCGATTGAAGCGCTCGGTTATAACGACATCTACTCCAAACCCATCGAGGTGGAATCCTTCCGTAAGATCATTGCCGGAATTTTGGACTTGCCCTGAACGACCTGAAAGTTCCAGCGCCATTGGCTCCCCCGCCCAATTTCGTCTTATCAAAGACCGTCAGGGGGTATCCACGCCGGGCTAAAGTTTCCCGTCTGGCGGTCGATATTAGCCATGAGACCTGATTTTATTAATCAACACGTGCGCTTCCACGACGATTGCTTCGGGTTTCAGCCTTAACGGCGGCCTGGCCGGTGCTTATCGCCAGACGCGGCCGTCACGGCGCAACCAGGGTCTCTGTGGAAACCACGATTGACCGCAAAGAGTGGATCACGATGAAGTTCGAATGCCCGCAATGCAACAAACAGTACGAGGTTCCGGAAGACAAACTGCCGCCCAAAAAAAAGGTGTCTTTCCCCTGTCTCAACTGCAAGGAACGGATTGCCTTGGATCTTGAAGCCCTTCGCAACATCGATGCGGCCGGAGCGGAGGCAAACCCGCCTTCTCCCGAGACCGGCGCGGCCGATGAACCCCAGGCCGAGACCAATGGTGACTTCCGCAAAAAGATCCTGCGGCAGCTCAAAGATCTGCCTCCCATGCCCCAAATCGTCTTCAAGGCTCGCCATCTGCTGGCCAATCCCGACTCGGAAATGCGGGATCTCTCCGCGCTGCTTGAATCGGACCAAGCCATTGCCACCAAGGTTTTGAAATTGGCCAATTCCGCTTATTACGGACTTTGCGGCAAAGTTTCTTCCATCCGACATGCATCCAGCATGCTGGGGTTCAAAGCCCTGGGACAGCTCATATCGATGGTGGGCACATCCGCCGTACTGGGTAAAACCCTGCAGGGGTACGACCTGGATTCCGCCGGGACTTGGCGTCATTCCCTGATGGCGGCCAGCGCTTCGCGAATCATTGCCCTGGGTAAAAATCCCGCATTGGAGAGTGATGCCTTTTCCGCCGGTCTGATCCACGATGTCGGCAAGTTGGTCTTGGACCGCCATGTGGACAAACGTAAATCAGATTTTGAGCGCCTAACGGAAGGCGGGCGCAACTCCATGCTGGTGGCGGAGCAGCGTATTCTCGGCCTGGATCACGCTGAGATCGGCTTCGAGGTGTGCCAGTATTGGAATATCCCGGAAACGATCTCCACCGCCATCAAATTCCATCACCAGCCGTCCAAAAGCGAAGATGACGAACTGGCCTATATTATCTTCATGGCCAATTCGATCGCCAACATGGCCAAGGCTCTGGAGGACTCGGAAAGCATGATAGCTCAAATGGACGGTATCGAAGCCCATATGTACATGATTGATGACGAGGCCCTCGCATTTCTGGCATTGACGGAGGAAGATGTCCCCAGGATCCTCGGCGAGGCTCGTAAGGCGGTTGATAGCCTGTCGGAAGAGATGCAGATCGTAGCCGCTTAGAACCTTTATCCGGGGGACTCGAAATGAACACGTGGAACCGACTGGACGAGCGTCTCAATAGGCCCGCAAAAGAGGACCTGCAGAGCGGCTGTCTGGTGCACCAGTTGTCAATGGCCCACGAAATCAACCGCCACGCTCGTTCGCTGCTGCACGCCGATACCCAAAGCGATGCGGCCACGGCAACCCTGGATAATCTCAGAAAGATCACCGGAATTAACGCGCTGTTGATTTTCAAAAAGCACACGGGTGCAGACGGGGGCGTGGCCTTGGAGTGGTGCTGCCAGACGCGGAACGGAGCGGCATGCGAAGGCGAATGGAAACTGTATCAGCCGGACAGCGAGGCTTGCGAACGACTGGCGATCAAGAAGTCGGTGCGAATCGCGTGGTCGCCAGCTGCAGATGCCGGCAGCCGGGATATCCCGCGCGAAGGCCAACCCTCCGGCTTGATTATTCCGATCAATGTTTTCGGCACGTGGTGGGGCGGGTTATGTCTGGACTGCGGCGTTGAGGAAATCGGCGACGAAACGCCGGTCTTTGAATCATTGGTTACCACGGCTGATTTTCTGGGTGTGTTTTTTGAGCGCCAGATTGCATCCCGCGAGCATACCGAAAGCGACAAGCTTGCCGGCGCGCTGGAGATGGCGGGTACGGTCTGCCATAAACTCAACCAGCCCATGCAGGTTATTCTGGGTTATGCCAGCATGGTGACCTCCGGGGACATAAGCGACCCCGACCAGGTTTGCGATATTGTCAAAATGATTGAAGATGAAACGCGTCGCATGGGCATCATCACCAAGAATCTCATGGGGATCACCAAATATCGAACGGTGGAAACCCCGGAGGTCGGTTCGATGTGCGATGTCGACAGCTCAGTGGCCCTCCGTTGAAGCGGCCGGTGATGTGAGAGGCCTGGATACGGCCATTCGGTATGATCCGTCCGCAAGAAGGGGGAATTATGGCGGTCGTGGTTCGAACGGATGCTGCCCCGGCCCATTCTCCCGATGGGCACCAAGCGGCCCGCCCGTCCCCGGGTGATGTCATCCGCGGTCGTATTCTCAAAATATCTCCCGACGGTCAAACCACGCTCCAAATCGGGCCCCACCGGGTCGCAACCGACCGGCCCCTTGGCGGTCGTGCGGGCGATCTCCTTCTGTTCGAAGTTCTGCCGTCCGTCTCGAAACCTGGTGATGGCGCCAAATCAAGTGAACCGCTGGTCGTCCGTCTTTTGGAAAGTACACGACCAGCAACGCAGGCATCGGGACGTACCATCCCGCAAAAGGCTTCGCTTGAGCACCTGCCATCCGCCAGTCGCGTTGCTGCCCGTGCCGCTTCAACTCCCATCGCCGTCGAGAACCAAGGCCATGCCCATGCACCGCCGCCGTTGGTGGTGAGTGCCCTACAACTGGTGGATGCGTTCCGCGTTCTGGGACGCAACTGGTTTCAGCGCTCACGGCGCCGTCTGGCGCCTGCCGACCCGCGGGAAAGCGATAACGCACGGAGCAAACCACGGCCGCGGACCGACGGCCGTGTGGCCCTGAATGACCGTGCGACAGCGCGCGACGCGAAAACCGTACAGCGGGCAACGGATCTGTGTGGCGACTATGCGGCCGGTTTCAAACTGGCACTGGGCCGTGATCACAGCGGGAAGGCGTGGATCAAACTGCAAGACCATAAGACCGGCAAGTCCGGGCGCGAGAGCGGCGGGACGTTAACCGCCTGGTTGGCTTTGGATCTCAAGCACACCGGGAAGATAGAGGTTGACATGCAAATGAGCGCACATCTCATTCGCGTCGTCTTCAGGACGGACAACGAATCTATGGGGGAGGCGATCAGAAGTGAGGCCGGTCGAATACGCACAGCGCTCAGACACTTGGTCCCGGAAGTTAACTGCTGCGTGCGGGTCGACAACCAGCGCCTTATGGATGAGGACGCGTTGTCGCGCGGGTCCGCCTCATCCAACACGGGCATCGATTGCACGATATGAAAGACACCCGCCAGCATCTGCGTCAGGCCGTGGCGCTGCGCTATGACAGCGAGAGCGATCATGCCCCCCGTGTGGTGGCCAAGGGACGGGGGCATATTGCTGAAAAAATCATCGAGGCGGCGAATAACCACGGCATTCCGTTAGTGGTCGACCCCGACATGAGCAGCGCTCTTGGGGAGATGGATCTGGGGGCGGAGATTCCGCCCCAGTTTTATCTTGCAGTCGCTGAAATCCTGGCTTTTATCTATCGACTCGACACGCCGGAAGCGAAAGGTTGATACGGCCGCAGACAGCCCTATGAATTCGTGCCGGTTTTTTGCCGTCCTGGCGGCAGGGCGCATTCGGTGGTCCCGGGGCGGTTGAGTTCGTCGCGGACGGCGACACCGATTTTTTCGAGAAGGTAGGGTTTCTTCACGTAGCCGCCGGCCCCGAGACTCTGGGCTTCACGAACACGGGCGGTTTCGGAAAAGCCACTGGCAATGATGGCTTTTTGTCCCGGGCAGTGCTCGAGGATGCGGCGATAGGTGTCGAGGCCGTCCATGCCGGGCTCCATGATCATATCAAGGATGAGCAGGTCACAAGGGTGCTCCTGAATATACGCGATCGCTTCCTCACCACTGGCGGCGCTGACGACGGTATAATTCAATTTGTTCAGCAGGCCGGCCGCAATGTCGCGCTGGGCTTCAATGTCGTCAACCACCAGGATGGTTTCACCCCGCCCCATATAAGCTTCCATCGGAAGCGGTTTGGATTTAACGGCAGGCAACTCGCGGGTGGCGGGGAAGTAGATCTTGAACACCGTTCCGTGACCGATGTGGCTTTGAACATCAATGTAGCCTCCATGATCCTGGACGGTGCCCCACACCACCGCCATGCCGAGCCCCGTGCCGCTGCGGCCCAGTTTTTTGCGCGAATAGAAGGGCTCGAAAATGCGATTGAGATCGTCGGGGTCGATGCCAACCCCTTCGTCGCGAATTTCCAGCACGGCATAGTCGCCCTCCTGGACATTGTCATAGCCCAGCAAGGGCCTGTCGACGTAGCGGTTGTATGTCCTGACCGTCACCGCGCCGCCATCGGGCTGGGCCTCATAGGCATTGTAGATCAGGTTCATGACGGTTTTGCGCAGATGCACGTCGGAGCCTTTGACTTGCAACAGATCGCCGGCCAAGTGCATTTTGACTTTCACAAGGGGGAAATCATCGGTCAGCCGTCGGTGTTCAGGCGATGCGACATAGCCTGTAATCATTTCGTTCAGGCTCAGAACCGCCGTGTGGGTGACGCCTCGGCGTGCCAGCGTCAGCAGATCTTGAACAATGGCCGCCGCTTTCTGCCCGGATTCCTGGATGGTGCGAATGGGATCGCGCAGGGGGCTGTCGGCCGGAAGTTCCATCAACAACAATTCCGGGTAGCTGACAAAACCGGTGAGGACGTTGTTGAGATCGTGTGCCACTCCACCGGCCAATAACCCCAGTGACTCCATTTTCTGTGAGCGGGCCAGTTTCTGCTGCAGCTCTTCCTTTTCTTTACGGATCGATTCCTGTTGTGTGACATCCAGGGCAAAACCGATGATGCCGATGACCTCGCCCTGGGAATTCTTGTATGGTATTTTGTCGATGACGATGGATTTCGTGCCCACCGGCGTATCCACGCGCGCGTACTCATGCAAATGCGGTGTCCCGCTGCGCACAACCGCGGAGTCATCCGTAAACACCGAGGACGGCGTTTCACCCGCAAAGAGTTCGCCATGCGTATGGCCGATGATGTCTTTCACCGCAATGTCGAGAAAGTCGGCGAAACGCTTGTTGGCACGGATGTAGCGTCCGTTGCTGTCCTTGAAAAAAATCAGCGCGGGCGAGGAATCCAGCATGATCTGAAGCTCCCGCGTTTTATTCTCCAACTGCGATTTGACCTGATGCAACTCGCGGGTGCGTTCTTCGACCATTTTTTCCTGATTCGAAAAAATGTCATAATAGTTGTCAATCAGATTTTGGTACTCCGTCTGGCTGAGGGACAACTCATTGCGAAGATGCTTGACCTCCGTTTCCAGACGCCTGATCTTGCGATGGAGCGCATCGTTGTCTTTGGGAAGGGACACTTTAGAGCAAGCCTTGTTCGATCATTTCTTGAATAAGCGATTGCACATCCGACATAATGAGTTCGATGGCATCGGGTTCGATCGCGAGCTGCTCGATGCATTGATCGTATAATACTTCATTTTCAAGGGGCGCATCGCAATAGCCGATGGTCGCCGTCTGGCAGCAGTAATTGGCTACGAAAAGCGTTGCGGCCAGTCTTCGGTAGGCATCCGGCGCCTTGTCCGGCGCGTGGTGGTATTCGATCCCGTAGGTGATTTCGTCCGGAAGATTCCAGCCGCCCAGAAGGCGCGCCCCGATAAGGCTGTGATGATACCCCAGAATGCGCTCTTCCGCCTGCCAGAGGGGCAGGCCTTCCTTGTTGGCCAGGCGCAGGGCCTCAATGAAGGCGGTGTTCCGGAACTGGTCCTCGACGATGATGCCCAGGTCGTGAAGCAGTCCCACGGCATAGACATTTGCACCCCGGTCAATGAATTCCCGACGATAGATCATTTTGGCAAATTGCGCAACGGCCACGCTGTGGCGCCACAAGGCCTGGCGGGTGTACCCCTCGATATTGACCACTTTCTGGAAAAGCTCGCACACTTTCTGGTTGAGGGCGAGTTCTTTCAGCGCGTCGAAACCGATGAAGATGACAGCCTGCTGAATATCGGCAATTTTGCGTCGCGGCGCGAAATGGGCGGAGTTGACCAGCCGCAGGACATTGGCGGCCAGAGGCGGATCGGTCATAATGATGTCGACCAGCTCCTTGGCCGTCGCTTCAGGATCGTTGGTGACCGCAATGATCCGGGTTACCACGCTGGCAATGGTCGAAATTTGCGACCGATTGGTCTGGTCGATGAGATTGTTCAA
>JASJCV010000111.1 GCA_030065275.1 Desulfobacterales bacterium
CGCCAGGCGGGACCAAACGGTAAACAGGAGAGACGGACACCATGACATCCAGCGGCCGTAAAATGAAACTGCTGGTCACCGGCGCCTCGGGTTTCATCGGGCATGAGGTAGCCCGCCAGCTCGCCCGGGGCGGTTATCGACCTCGGCTCATGATTCGCAAGGCCGGTGACGACTGCGAGATATGTCATTTCGATGCGGATTTCGTCAAGGCCGATCTGAGGTATCCCGAAAGTCTCAAACAGGCGGTCCAGGGCGTGGACGGTGTCCTTCACCTCGCTGCGCGAGCCACTTTCGAAAACTACGCCGCTTTGAAACCTTCCATCCTGGAGGGTTCCGTGGCCTTGATGCAGGCCGCCACCGATGCCGGTGTGCGTCGTTTCGTCTACAGCTCGAGCCTCCTGGTCTACAGCGGCAGCCGTGCGCCCGTGACGGCGACCACACCTGTCAGGCCGGTCCTGGACTACGGACGCATAAAGGTGGAGACTGAAAAACAGCTCGCCGATATGGCCGCCTCGGCCGGAGTCGCCTTTTCTGCCCTGCGCCTGCCGCACGTCTATGGGCTGCGGGACCTATACTTCCGCCAGATGCAGACCGGTTTTATGATTCTGCCGGGTCTGGGCCGGAACATTTACACGCACCTACACGTCACCGACGCAGCCCGCGCCATCATCGCCTGCGCCGAACAGGGCTACGCAGGCATCCTGCCTTTCGGCGACCGGCGCCCCGCCACCTGGAACGCGTTTCTCGATCAGGTCAAACCCCATTACCCCAATGCCCGCGTGATCCGCCTGCCCCAGTGGCTAGCCCTGCTGGCCACCACACTGTTGACCCCCTTTCGTCATATTCGCCCCAACCCCGGGCTGGAAACGCCGGGGGCGGTGCGCACCTACAATTTCAATCTGGCCGTGGAACCGGATTTAGTGTGGAAAGACCTCGGCATAGCCCCTGAATATCCGACCATCTTCGATGGGGTCCCGGCGGCCGCGACGACCACATTGGACATCGGCTCGCTGCTGAATGCGGTCAGGTAGGCCCCTTTCGAGAGGGCATCGCGGCCCGGGCCGACATTTATTAGACGGTTGCCATCACCGTTATTCCCCTCCCGCGCCAGACCGAATATCAGTCTGAAAGGATTTAGGGACACGGCATGCGGTTACCGCCGGCAGGCGGGTTGCCAAAGCAGAGTTTGTGAAATGTTAATGCCACCAGAAGATCGCTGCCGGGCATCAAGGGTGAAGGGGCTATGGGGCGGCCGTCAGCTCGCGCGGCCCGCCAGGAAACATCTCAGGGCCTGCTGGGTGACACGGGATAGGTTTTCTACGGCTTCGCGCATGGATGCCTCGAGGGTGGTCGGACCATTGCAGATGCTGAAGACGGCATCGATGCCGGTGGCGTGCAGGTCGCCCAGGTCCGCGCCCACGCTGCCGGCGATGGCCAGGCAGGGAATGCCTTGAGCCCGGGCAGCCGCTCCCACTCCGCCGGGGGCCTTTCCGAAGACCGTCTGAAAATCAATCTGTCCCTCGCCGGTCAGCACTAGATCGGCGCCGGCCATTTTTTCCTTCAGACCGACCAGCTCGAAGATGATATCGATGCCCTGTCGCAGTTCGGCGCCCAGAAAGGCGTGCAGCCCGGCCCCCAAGCCACCGGCCGCACCTGCTCCGGGCATCTCGGCCACCGCCCGCCCCGTTTGCGCCTTGATCAGCGCCGCCAGATGCCCGAGGCCACGGTCGAGTTCCTCGACCTGCGCCGGGCTGGCCCCCTTCTGGGGTCCGTAGACCGCCGCAGCGCCGCGCGGGCCGCAAAGCGGGTTGTCCACGTCGCAGACCGCTTCGAAGTGTGTGGTTTCGATCCGGGGATCCAGACCAGAGAGGTCGATCTCCGCTATCTGACCCAATGACGCGCCGACACCAGGCAGTTCGCGACCGTCCTGGTCGAGAAAGCGGGCCCCCAGCGCCTGGGCCATGCCGATGCCGCCGTCGTTGGTGGCGCTGCCGCCGATGCCGACATCGATCCGCGTCACACCCAGCGCCAGCCCGGCCCGGATCAGTTCACCCGTGCCATAGGTGGTGGTTCGCATCGGGTCCCGCTTGTGGTCGGGAAGCAGGGCCAGTCCGCTGGCCAGGGCCATCTCCACTGTTACCAGGCCCATAGCGGGCACATAGCAGTAATCGGCAGCCACAGGATCATTGCGGGGCCCCGTCACGGTGAGCGTACGCCGCTCACCCTCGAGGGCTTCCACGGCCACGTCCACCAGACCGTCACCACCGTCCGCCACCGGGACTTTGACGATCTCGGCCGCCGGCAGGACGCTACGAATGCCCGCCGCCATGGCTGCAGCCGCTTCCGTGGCGGTCAGAGAACCCTTGAAGGCATTGGGGGCGGCAACGATTTTCATGCAATGACCTCGAGCTGCAATAGGGTGCGCCGCGCCGGAAACCGCAAATGGTTTCCGGCACCATTATTCCGGCTTTGGCGGTAAGTGCCATGGAAAAGGCTAGGGCTGCCGGTTGAGGATATGGCGGGGCTTGATGAAATTGTCAAGACCATCGACAGTGGCCGATGATTCGTGCCCGGACGTATGGCCTGTATCGGCGGCCGCAACGATGTTACCGGCCAAAGCGCCGTTGTCCGCACAGGAACTCACGGGCGCGCTTGGGCGGATCGAAGCATCCGGCCGGATCCGAATCGGGTACCGCGAGGCAGAGCCTCCCCATGTCATCTCGGGGTGGAGACAAACAACCGGCAGGCTACACAATCGAAACATGCAAGGCGGTCGTCGCGGGAGTCGAAGACAAAATCGGAGGGTCGTTGAAGGTGGAATACATCCCGGTGGCAACGGACGGCGCTTTGGGGCGCTGCGCCAGAAAAAGATCAATGCGTTCTCGTCCGATCAGGTTGTTCTGATCGGATTGGCGCTGAAGGCGGAAGACACCGCTATTTTCGCCGTCAAATCAGATGTCTTCTCCAATGAGCCTTTTGCCCTGGCCGTCAGACGCAACGACGCGGACTTCCTCCTGGTCGCCGATCGCGTAATCGCAGCGCTCTACCGGTCGCGAAGGTTCCTGCCCATTTACGACAAGTGGGTCGGCAAATACGATGGCCGTCGGCCGCCCGTCTTCGATGCCATGGTCCAGATCAATGCGACCCCGGAATATAAGGGGTCGGGGTCCGAAAAACCGGTGGAGATTGAGCGCCGACAAGCGATAGACTGGTTGTTTTTTCCTGGTCGTTACGCGCAAGGGTGAAGTGTTTGCGTGCCGCAGCCATCCGAAACCGCAAACATCACCCCGCCATACAGCGCCTCGACTTGATGTGACCGGGTGGCCCCTGCTATGAAGCGCTCCGAACGATGGCTACCGTCACAATCACAGCTTTAGCACTCCATGCCGCCGTTCGGATCCAGTTGGTCGCCACGAGTTGTTTTATCAAGGCATCACGCTTACCCGCCTGCAGACGCTTGTGGATGGGGACTTGAAGACCAAAGGTCGACAACCAGACGATACCCACCGCCAGTGAGGCCAAATACGCCGAATATCCGTCGGCACCGCCCAGCCACCAGCCCAGAAGTAAAAACAACTCGGCCAGCATCAGCGGCATGACGACCACCGAGATCCTGAAAGCATACCAGCGGTGATAGTGGATGAAATCCGCGGGCGGAATGCAGTGGAAGCCCGGATAAATGATGAGCTGAACCAGCCAGATGAGGATCGTCAGCCCCCAGCTGACGGCCAGATTGAGCGACTCGATGATAAACATTTTAAACCGAATATTTCATATAAATTTTCTACCCAATCAAATTTAATAAAAAAATATCGATGATCCATGCGCTATGCGAGGTATGATCTTTCCAGTGACAGTTCATAACCTGCTCTGATTTCTGGGAACGCAGAAAAATAATAGTCTGCAAGCGCTCCCTGAGGTGCCCATTGGCTTTGTTTTCATGGGCGCGCACTAGAAGACGACGGCGTCACCCGCAAGATCTCGCCAATGAACACCCCAGGTGAGTGAAAAATCCAAGTTAGTGGCTCGAATGAGAGGCCCTCCGGATGCGGTGTTTCGGATCGCCTTTTGCGCGTTAGGTCAAAAACAGAAAAAGGGACCGCCCTATTATCCGGAAGTCCCCTCAAACTATATGGACAAGGTCGGCTAATGGAGCCGACCTTGCGGATGATGGTATGGGCTGATGCCGTCAGCCCGCAATCGACACCGGTGAGGCTTTGCCGATGGCATCCATGGTTTCATCGTACTTGCCGCGCATGTCGATGCTGCCCTGCTCCAACTCTTTTTTAACGGGGCTCCAGTCGGACGGGCACTCGGTGCGCAATTGCTCGACACGCTGAGCCATGTCGTCCATGATCATGTTGAGGTCCTGCACGTTCATCAAAATCTTCTCTTTTTCGGCCGAGCCAAGCTTGTCAATTTTACGCATGGCATCATACATTTTGGCTTTCCATGCAGCCATCTCCGCTTCCATCGCCGAGCAAAAGTCTTTAACGTCCATTGCTGTCTCCTTGATTTGGTTGTTGGTTGATGACTTGTTTATTCTTCGAGGACGACGCGTACGTGTTTCACGATCAAACTCGAATCAGTGCTGAATGCGTACATGTGAAATGAAACTAAAACGGAACAAGTGGTAATCAAGCAGCTTTAGGGGATCGTGAAATCCAATGTACACCACTGTCCTGGGGAGCACGTTTTGTACATCTATGCTTTTTAGGCATCCACTGCAACAAGGGATAAGCCGATCTGGTTCTCGACTTTTTTTATTTTTTGCAGTTCGCTATCGCTAATTTCGGAAGGCTTAAGGTCGTGACATCGAAAGGCGAGCAGAATTTTACCCAGGTCTCTCTCGAGTGCACTGATCTTCTGATGGATTTCCGGTGTCATATCGGTATCGATACTGCAAAGCATTTTTTTTCCTGAATTTCAATAATTAAAATTAAACTATAATATAGACCCAAAAACAGAATGGACAAGGCAGAAATTTTCATGGCGCTCTGATGGTTAAATCCTCCTACCTTAATTTTTCTGGTTCGCTGTTTAGGTAATGACGGAGGCAATTAGCGATAGGTAAGCCGTAGCCTGCATGTTTGGGCATCTTTGATGATCGGAATCCAAATGTCATTGTTCCTCACGATCACAGCGACCGGCCCCAAACAATGGTCCTAAATTTATCTAATGGGATCGACCGATCCCGTCAGGGGCGGTTTCAGGTGGGACCTTCGGGCGGCTGCCCCGCCCGGGGGTGTGGCAGAATGGCAAGGCCCGCGGTCTGGTCACTGGAAAGCACCTTGTCAGTTTGGGCTTCACGGGCGTATTTCCGCCAGAAACCGTAAAAAGTGATGACCAGAAGCCCGACCGCAGCGGCCAGCGCCAGCCCCGCGGGGATGGCCTCGGCCGCTTTTCCGGCTACGGCCACAGCGGAAAGCCCCGCAGCCGTATAGAGCGCGTCCAGCAGCAGGCCAAACAGCAGCGCGCACCCGGCGATGGATACGAGATAGATGACCGTCGTACGCCGGCCCATGGTACGCAACACAACCGCCAGAGCCGCAGCATTGGTGGCCGGTCCGGCCAGAAGGAAAACCAGGGCCGCCCCCGGGCTGACCCCCTTCAGAATCAGAGCGGCAGCAATCGGCGTGGACGCGCTGGCACAGATGTAAAGCGGTATCCCCGCCGCCAGCATGATCAGCATGGCAATCGGTCCGCCACCGAGATATTCCGTCAGAATGCGCGCCGGGATCAGGGCCGAAATCAATCCAGCCAGCAAAACCCCGACAAAAAATGCCGGCGCCATATCTCCCCAGAAATCCGTGAAGGCAAACCGCAGTTCCTGAAACACTCTTTTGGTGGTCACACCCCAAACGGCCTTCGGTGTTTGGCTCGCCACTCTTGTCGAGGAAAATCCTTCCGGCGCGCCCTCCCCGGAAAGCCCGGTCGAAACGGCCGGCGCATCCGGCTCAGCGCGATTGACGGCGATGCCGGCTGTGAAGGCGGTCAGAAACGCCGCCAGAGGACGCACCACGGTCATGATCGGATCCAGAAGCGCATAGGTGATGGCAATGGAATCGGCTCCCGACTCGGGCGTTGAAATCAGAAACGAGGTCACCGCCCCCTTGTTGGCCCCCTGTTGGTGCAGCGACACGGCTGCCGGCAGAACGCCGCAGCTTCACAATGGAAGGGGAACACCCAGCAGCGCGGCCTTGAGGACCGGCATGAAACGCCCCCGGCCCAAATGCCGGGCAATGACATCCGCGCTGAGAAAGACCCGGATCAGGCCGGCGGCCGTCAGGCCAACCAGAATGAAGATGGAGGCTTCCAGCAAAACCCGCCAGCTCTCGAGCATTATCAAAATAAACAGATCGAACATCCTAACATTTCTCCAAGCCACTCCAAGCCGTCGTTTTTTGTTATTACTATCAATATATTATTCACTGGTGCGCCGACGACAAGCGGACACCTGCAACCCGAGCGGCATGATGCGACAACCTACCGGAATTACTGCATTATCCTACATAAGATGGGGGTATTTTAATTTAACATATTGAATTTATTTGTGATTCTGATATAGGTGCATCGTCTGGCAACAATGGCGGCGCAGATACACATTGAATCTTCAAGGCTTCCCCGCAACCCGGAAGAAGCCCATGACCCTGGCGCTGGCAAGGCCGATATGGCTGATCTGTCTGAAACTGTTGAAACATTTGGCTGTGCCCATGGAAAATGACCCCCTCGCCCGCGACCTGCTGAAGAACATACCCGTTGGCGTCTTCCGAATATCGCCCGACGGTCGCTTCCTGGATGTCAATCCGGCGGCGGCTGAAATCCTGGGGTATGCATCGACCCAGGCAGTGAAGTGCCTTCCCGAGCGTGCGTTTCTGGCCGACCGTTCGGTGTGGCCTTCCTTTTTGGGGGGGATTGAATATCAGCCCAAGCGGGTCGAATTGCACTTCAGGCGCCGCGACGGATTAAGCGTGCCGTGCAGCGTCACGGCCAGGATGATTCGCGATGAAAGTGGCCGCCCCCTTTCGATTGATGGCGCCATGGTGCCTGTCCAGACCAGGCAGGGGAGAACTGTCGCCCGACGGCGACAGACTGAATACATGCGCGCCCTTCAGGATATTCTGCTGGCCGTTGCCGGCCGGGTTGCGCCGCTTGAAGTCCTGAGAATTATGCTAAAGCACACCCTCGCGCTGATGCACACATGTCACGGTTTTTTCTTCCAGCATACAGCGCAAACCGATGCCCTTGTCCTCAAGATCGGTTTCGGCCTCTACCGACCGATCGTTGGCTTTGCGATTGAAAAGGGCGACGGCCTGGTGGGCAAGGTCTGGCAGAACAAACGCCCGATCCTGATCAACGATTACCAGAGCTGGCCGGGACGCCACCCCGACGCCGCCTGGGACGCCGTCCATTCCGTTGCCGGTGTGCCGCTCAAGTCCAAAAATTCACTGCTCGGCGTCATCGGCTTCCTGCATACCGAGCAGGGCCGGCGGATCGAAGACCACGAGTTTGAAATGCTGAATCGCTTTGCCGAACTGGCGGCCATCGCCATGGACAAGGCCAAGGTGGACACCAAACTCGAAGCCGAGCTGGCCGAGCGCCGGCAAGCCGAAAATGCCCTCGTCAAGAGTGAGGAGCGCTACCGATCCGTGGTCGAGGACCTGGCCGAATTCGTTCTGCGCTGGAAGCCGGAGGGACGTGTCATTTTCGCCAATGACGCCTACTGCCGCTACAAGGCCAAACACAAATCCCAGGTCATCGGGCGCAACATTGAAATGCTTTTTTCCCGACCGGCCCACGAGCAAGCCCTGGAGATCATTGCCCGCTTAAGCCCCGGGCATCCCATCGAGGCCAACGATATCATGACCCGCGGGCCGGACGGCCGGCCCATTTGGGAAGAGTGGACCGATCGCGGAATTTTCGATGATACGGGCCGTCTGACGGAAATCCAGTCCGTCGGCCGCAACATCACCGAACGCAAACTTGCCGAAAAGGCGCTGCGTGAAAACGAGCATCGCTTCCGCTCTTTTTTCAATTCCAATCCGGAGGGCATCATCCTCGTGGATCTGGAGGGTCGAATCCTGGACGCCAACCGGAGCCTGCTCAAACTGACCGGCTATCCGCTGGAAGAATTGCAGGGCCGACCCTACCATACGCTCGTCAATTCGAAGTACCACACCCGTATCGCCCGGAATGTGGACGATCTGCTGCGCGGTCTCGTCAACGACGACCCTCTGGAGATCGAGTACGTCAACAAAAGGGGCACAAGCGTTCTGATCAGCGCGCGCGGATGGGTCATTACCGATGAAAACAGCCAACCGGTGGCGCTGGGGGCCTTTGTCCGGGACGTTACCAGAGAAAAACGACTGGCGGCCGACAAAGCCGATCTGGAAAACCAATTGCAACAAACTCAGAAAATGGAGGCGATCGGTACGCTGACCGGCGGGATCGCCCACGACTTCAATAACATCCTCGCAGGTATCCTTGGGTACACCGAACTGGCCCAGTTGGAGACGGCCGAAGTCCAAGTGGGCCTAAGACGCTATCTGACCAGCATCCTGGACGCCTGCCACCGGGCCCGCTCGCTGGTGAAACAAATTCTCCAGTTCAGCCGCCGGGACGATAAGGACCTGGCGCCTCTGGCGGTAACCCCGCTATTGAAAGAAGCGGTCAAACTCCTGCGGTCCACCCTGCCCGCGACCATTCGGATCAGCGCCGATTTCACCGCCGCAAAGGACATGGTGGTGGCCGACGCCACCCAACTTCATCAGGTCATCATGAATCTGGGCACCAACGCCTATCAGGCCATGCGGCAAACCGGCGGGACGCTCAACCTGGCCCTTGAAAATCAGCGTTTCGCCGAACCCCGTTTCGCCTTGTCGCTAAGCATACCACCCGGCGATTACGTCAAAATATCGATTGCCGATACCGGGCCCGGCATCCCGAAGGCCCTGTTGGAACGCATCTTCGAGCCCTATTTCACCACCAAGGAAAAACAGGAGGGCACGGGCCTGGGGCTTGCGGTCACCTTCGGCATCGTCAAAAGCCTGAACGGGTTGATCGAGGTGGAAGATAATGGCCCGGGAAGGACCTCCTTTGCTGTCTTTCTGCCGCTGGTCCTAAAAGCCGGCCCTCAGGGCCCCGGGCCCTCCGACCGCCTTCCCCGAGGCCGCAGCCAGAAGATTCTCTGCGTCGATGACGAGGCCGTGTTTCTCGAAGTCGTTCAGAAGCATCTGGAGGGACTGGGCTACCGTGTCACGACCTGCCGCAGTGCTGTCGAGGCGCGCAATCGGTTGATCCAGACCCCGAACGCCTACGATCTGATCATCACCGACCAGACCATGCCCGAGGTCACCGGCTTGCAACTGGCCGCCGCGCTCCGCAAGCGCAACCCCATCGTGCCGATCATCCTCTGCACAGGCTACAGTGAGGTGGTAACGGCCCAGACCGCAAAACAGCTGGGCATCACCGCGCTGATCATGAAGCCTGTCACCCGCAGTGAACTGGCCAATAAGGTCCACCAAGTCCTGCATCAACCTCCCTACGACGCGCCCCGGGCCGATTAGCGACGCGGCGACCGAAGCCGCCCTGAGGCGCCCGCTCAGGCCGCCTCGGTCAGGGTATCGATTTCCGCTTCCAGGAGCACACGGTCGATATCCAACACCATTTTGACCAGGCCCGCTATTCTGGCCATGCCCAGGATCTAACGCACATCCACACGGAACCCGAACGCCGGCCCCGGTTCGGTCTCCAGTGCTTGCATCTGGTCCACCCACGCGCCTCTTTCCTCGCAGGCCAATTCGAATTCCTCGGCCGTGACGGCATTGTTCTGCATACCTTTGTCCATTTCGTTGACCACCGGGTTGATCAGGGCGACGCCCTCGGACTGCTCGCTGCCAAGCGAGGCAATCTCGTTCGACAGCGTGTCGACTTTTAGCGGTCGTGCTCCCGGGATGAGTCATCGTAAGGCGGCCAACGATCCGGTCCCCGTGACAAATTTTGTCAGCAACGCTGACGTTCGGCGTCATTTAGGCGAAACGTTTAAATGCCTGCGCCGGGATAGTCATTTAATTCAAAGCAGATCCGCAAAGCATCCGTCTTGGCATAAGATCTGCACATCTGCACAATTCATTGGTCGATTGGGTATTAAATAATTGGTCTTACCAATTTATTGGACCATCCACAGCGTCGGTCAGGCAGGGGCGACAGGGTTTATGCACACCAAACGCGGCGGCCCGCCACCCGACAGTGTACCTTCAAGGCTGAATCGAAAGGACCACCAATGCCCGGAACAGGGGACATCGCCCAACTGGTATTCAAACGCGCAGTGAAAGTGAATTCCGGCGCCTCGCTGGATGCCCGGGCCTTGAAAACGCTCTTGGCCCTGGATGGCAAAATGTCTCTGGGCGAAGTGGCCCGCCAGCTCGATCTCGACATGATCGCCATCGGCCCGATCATGCAGCGGCTGGCGGACAACCAACTGATCGTAAGGGTGGAGACGACCCGGACCAGTGTACCGGATGCTTTTATGACCCAACTCAAATCCGAGTTGGGCAAAGCCATCGGGCCGATTGCCGCAGCCCTTTTGGATGATGTGCTGGAAGATATGCAAATCACGCCGCACCGGATAACGGCCAAGTCAGCTCCGGATATCGTGAACAACCTATCCCGGGAAATCCCCGATCCCGAACGCAGGCTGACGTTTATCAGACAGATGCTCGCCACCCTGCAAGCCTGACGCCTGCATGTCGGTGTCACCCATATAAATGCCAGGTCTTCACTTCTCGCACGGGCGGTGCCCGGCGTGCAGGCCGCCCCCAAACCAGTCAAAGGAGTTCGCACATGAAAACACCCCTTTCGCTCATCGCATGCATCTGCCTGGCGGCGCTGCTCTTCAAGGCCGTGCCGATCGCGGCCGCTTCTTTCTCAACGGACAGCGACCCCGACGACAGGTACATCATGAAACCCCTGCCGCCGGAAGACCGCCAGCGGGTTCTCCTGCTGCACAGCTACCACGAGGAATATGCATGGCTTCAAAATGTCAACCGCGGCATTCTGCAGGCCCTTAACGAGGAGCGTTATCTGCCCGGGAAGAACATCAATGTGGAAGCTTTTTACATGGACACCAAACGCCGGACGACCGCCGACTGGAAAGCCAGCATCGCCGCCCAGGCCATCGACCGGATCGCCGCTTG
>JASJCV010000112.1 GCA_030065275.1 Desulfobacterales bacterium
GATGGGAACCGCTTCGGTCGCGCCGTAGGGGGTGTGCACTTCGGCCGTCACCGCGAGCATGCCGGCGAACCGCTCGATGTTGGCCGGCGACACCGGGGCGCCGGCCGAGACCACCCGGCACAAGGACGGCAGGCGAACGTTGTTTTGTCGGCCGAAGCGGCCGACCCGGTCGAGAAGGGCCGGTGAGGCGAACATGTTCGTGACCCCGTGATGAATGATCGGTCCGATGATCTTTTCGGGATCGGCCTTGGCCGGTTTGCGCGGATCCATGTCTGGAATCACGGCGGTCATCCCCAGGGCCGGGTCGAACAAGGCGAAGAGCGGGAAGGTGGGCAGATCGATTTCATCCTCGCCAATGGCGAAGTGATCCTGGATCTGTTGAATCTGGGCATCGAAATTGCCGTGGGTGTAGATCACCCCCTTGGCCGGACCGGTGCTGCCGGTGGTGAAAAGAATGGCGGCGGTCTCGTCGCGCCGGGTGGGGGCGGGGGAATAGGATTGCCAGGGGCCCTGACTGAGGGCTTCAAGGGTGAGACCGCCCCAGAACAGGCGACGCCCCGCGGTGACGGCGACCTGGACGCTGCGGAAATACCGGGGCAGGAGCACCCGGACGATATGGGCGGCGGGAATACCGATAAAGGCCTCGGGCGCGGTCGATTGGAGGCAGCGCAGCATGCGCCGGATGCCCATGCCGGGGTCCACCACCACGGGCACAGCACCGACCTTGAAAAGCGCGAAGATCAGCACGAAAAAATCGATCCCTGGCTTGACCATGAGGACGGTCCGGGTGCCGCGGACGATGCCGGCCCGGTCAAGCCCTCGGGCCAGATTGTCGGACTCGCGGTCGAGCTGCGCGAAGGTCAGGTGGGTATAGGCGATTCGGCCCCGCTGATCGCGTCCGGCCGGGCAGACCACCGCCCGTTTGTAGGGCATCCGGGCGGCTGTGTGCTTCAGGCGATGGGCGATGTTGACCCGGTCTTGGGAAGATGCGTCCCCTGCGTCAACCATCGGCCGGCTCCTTCGGTCTGCTGTTCCTTGCGGCGACCGGATGGCGTTTGAAAAAGGAGCGGATGAGAGCGCTGCAGGCCTCGGGTTCGTCTTCCAGGAGGTAGTGGCCGGCTTCGGGGAAGGTGTGGACCTCGGCATGGGGCAAACGCCGTCGCCATTCGGCCAGGTAATCGGTATCGAAGACGAAGTCGTGCATTCCCCAGAGGATCAGCGTCGGGATCGAGGCCAGTGTGCTCAGGCGGCGGTCCACCCTTTGGACCAGTGCATAGCTGGTATCCCGGGGGGACAGGGGGATGTCCTGGACGAATTTCAGCGTGGCCACCCGGTGGGCCGGTGAATCGTAGGGGGCGATCAACGCCCGGCGTACGTCAGGGGCCAGGCGCTTACGCGGTGCCATTACGAGGGCTGCACGGGCGAACAGGTTGCCGTGAATCACGGCCGGGGCGCCCAGCACGGACAGATTGCGAATGAGCTTCAGTCGCAGGGGCAGAGCCTTGCCGCCGGGGGGCAGAAAACCGGAGGTGTTGGTGATGACCAGCCTTTTGAGCCGTGCGCGGTTGCGCAGGGTCCAGGCCAGACCGATCATCCCGCCCCAGTCGTGCACGATCAGGCTGATGTTGTCCCGGACGTCCAGTCGTTCGAGAAAAATTTCGAGATCGGCCACGCGGCGCGCCAGGCAGTAGGGGTAACGGTCGGCTGCGGGCTTGTCGGAGAGCCCGCAGCCGATGTGATCGGGAACGATGGTGCGGCAGTCCGGGGACAGGGCCGAGACCAGATGGCGAAAGTAGAATGACCAGGTGGGGTTGCCGTGGAGCATCACCACCGGATCGCCCTGGCCTTCGTCCAGATAATGACAGCCAAAACCGCCGATGTCCATGCGGTGGGAGCGGAAAGGGTAGAGATGCCGGTATGCGCTGCCGTCGATCACGTCACCATTCCGCACCTAGCATGAGGCAGTTCAAACCGCTGCCGATCCCCAGGAAGCCTACCCGTTCGCCTGGCTGGAGGAAACCACGCTCGTCGGCAATGGCCGCCGTCATGATGATCGAAACCGTGCCGATGTTACCCAGATAGCGGAACGTGCTGAAATCCTTTGCGGCCGGCAGCCCGATGGCTCCGAGAATCGCACTCTGGTGGGCGGCGCCGACTTGATGGCAGACGACCTTGTCGGGTTGGCCGTCCGGCCAGCCCAGTTCGCGTTGCAGCGCCCGGAAGGTTTCCCGGCCGAGTTTGACCCCGTTTTGAAGGACGCCCACCGAATCCGTGTTCATGACGTGGGGGGCACTGGCCGGGATGCCCGTGTCCGGCCCCCATGTGCACAGCCCGTGATGTCGAACCGCATTGCGGACCACGCCGCCCAGCAGTCGATGTCCGGTCGACGCGAACGTGCCGTCCGTGAGAAGGACGGCGGCAGCACCCGAACCGCCGGTCATGGTGGCCACGCAGTGCTTGAAAACGTCCATGCTGCCGGCGGCGAGCATGCGTTCGATGGTGCTGTCCACGATCTGACGGCAGGACTCGCACGAGACCACGAGCCCCGCCCGAATCTGACCCAGCGCGATGGCATTCGCTACCTGAACCATACCATTAAGCATGCCGAGACAAGCATTCGAAATATCGTAGACTTGTGCATGTGACCCGATCCCCAGCCCATCCGCCACGGCGCAGGCCGTGGCCGGTTCGAGGTTCTCGCGGCAGACGGCGCCGTAGACCAGCATACCGATCTCGGCGGAATCGAACCCGGCCATGTCGAGCGCCTTGCGGCCGGCGCGGATGGCACCCCGGGACAGTTTGAATTCCGGATCCCAGTAGCGGCTTTCCTGAATGCCGGTCAGTTGCTCCAGCTGACCCGGTTTGAGGTGCAGCTTTTCGTAAAGCGGTGCCAGCCGGGCCTCGATGTCTTCGGCCGTGACCACGTTGGGGGCCAGTTCGTAGCCGATGGCGTCTATGTTCACATTCGCGTAGCGCATTATTCCGAGAAGGACCTCCGATCGACCAGGCGCAGTCCAAAATTCTGCATCTTATATATGCAAAGCCCGTCGACTTTCAAGTAGCCATCCGCCCAAAGCGCGGGCTCGGGGCCGTCCTCAATCGCCGTGATGACGGCTTCGACCGTGACGTCGCTGTTGTCCGGACGGATCTGACCGCGGTAGCGCCAGGTGTGGGGCGAACCCCCGGCGATGAGGGGCATGTGGGTTTCGGCCAGCGCGGGCCATCGTTGCCGGGCCGCCCAGCGCAGGAGCTGGATCAATGATTCGATGCCCAGCGAGCCCGGGCAGACCGGGTCCTGAAAGAAATGAGCCTCGAAGAACCAGGCCTGCGGATCGACTTTTTTCGTGGCCTGCAGGTAGCCCAGGCCAGGCTCGCCGCCCTGCGGGTCGTATCGATCGATGCGATCGATCATGCGCAGGGCGGCCGCCGGCAGGGCAAAATCGTCTTCGTCGTCTTCGCCGGGATCATCCGGGGTCAAGGGCGCAATGTTGGCCAGGCTAACCGCGTTTGCCGGCCGGACCGCGCGCCAACGCTCCCAGTCGCCCGAGCGGTCGTCTTTTCCCAGTCCGACCTGGCGATTCAGGGCGGCCTCGGTGAAGAAGCCGAATGAGGTCTCGCCGGCATAGACGCGATGATCCTGTTGAAAGACCTCGAAAGCGAACTGCTCGATCAGCATGTCGCCGGCCATGGACGCGGACAGCAGACGTGCCCGGGCGCTCACCGGACCGCGGTCGCGCCGGACGTTGGCCTCGAGCGTGGCCCGGCCGTCGAGGTTGCGAAAGCGCAGGTCTTTTTCGCTCTTCAGGGCCGAGCCCATGTAGGCGGCCAGGAAACCGCAGGCCTGCAGCGCGATTTCCATGAGGATGCAAAGCGGCATGGCATCGCTGCGGTGGGCACGAAAGTACCAGTCATCCGGGCGCATGTCCCAGACGATGTGGGCCCAGCCGTCCGGCTTGAGTTCCCAGGGCATGGCGTCGACCCGCGACACCCTGGAGATGAACGCATACGGGGGCGCCGGCAGACGGGCGATGAAACGCTCGCGGTCAAACGGCCGGTAGGGCGCCCCGAAGGCGTCCGACGGCTTGCCGCGGGCAAAGGCCAGGATCTGTTCGCGGGAGAAAACGTCCTTTCGCGGGATTTCCGCGGAGGCCGTCCGGCGTGGCGTCTGCCAGAAGGCATCCAGGCTCTCGCGGGTCATCCCGCTCATCTGCATGGACATGCCGCGGAACATGACGATGTAATGGCCGTCGGCATACATGTGGGCGTCCGCCAGGACAAAAGGCGCGGGATTGAAGCCGATTTCGCTGATCTCGACCGTGTAGACCACATGGCGGGTATCCGGTGTGACCGGACCGCGGCACTTGAGCACGCTGCGGTTGCCGACCACCGGTTCGTAGCAGACGTCCTCGGCATCCCCGATCCACCCCATCCGCTGGAGCAGAATGCGTAGGGTGTGGGCGCAGCACTCGTACATCAGGGTTCCCGGCATGACCATGTCGTCCACGAAATGGCAGGTCAAAAACCAGTCGTCCGGATGGATATCGGCCTCGGCGCGAATGCTGCCCAGGCCATAGCGTCCGCCTTCCGGATCGACGGAGAGCACCCGCTCCAGCAGGCGCATGCGCCCCCCGGGAAGGCGCAGGTTCGGCGGGACGGTAACGCCGCCAAAGCCCTCTCCGAAGCAGGCGGCCGCATCGCCCCGGCGCAGCGCGTCCACCGCCGCGTCGTTATAGCTTTCCCTGACCAGCGGCACGGGGGGGAGCCAGTCGGCCGGGCGGCGGCCTTCGACCCGGGCGCTATCCTCTTCCTTGAGCAGAATGCCGCCGGACTGAAGGACTTCTTCGGCCGTGAAAAACCCGGCACAGCCGTCGCGCATGCTGATCAGATGCTCTCCGCCGATGAAGCCGTCGAAGTGGAAGAAAAACAGCCAGGTGGACCCCTGGCGGATAAACTTTTCGATGGCGATTTCGTAGCGGATCACATCGCCGGGGCGCGGCAGGCCGCGGTGGAAAGTGACGGCGGCGTCCAGCAGGCGATAGGTGCGCGCCCCCCGCACCTTATGATCGATGCCCAGATAGCTGCACAGGAAGAGGTCGGCCTGCCCCGCTTCCACCGAGATGCAGACCGGCGCGCGGTCGGCGTCCAGATACCAGGCACCGGGGCGCACGTCGTGCTCGGTGACGATGCGTCCCGGGCCTAATTGGCCCTTTGTACCTTCGATGCTGAGGATACGATCCACCAGCATCAGCGGTTCGTCCGGCAGCCGCACCCTGGCCGGGTAGCGGTCCAGGTCGGCGAATTCGGGGCCGAGCACCCGGGCGGCCGAGCCCACTGCGAATTCCATACACATCGCACGTGAAAAGGCCGGCGGGGCCACCTGGCGTGAAGGGCGCGCAGGCCCTGCGGCAGATGCAGGGTCCAAGCTCGCCACGGCGGTAGTGCCGGTATCGTTCATACGCGTCAGCAGGCGGTTTTGCAGATCGAAGGCGGCGGCGTACTCCCGCGACAGCTGACTGCTCATCTCCAGGTATTGTCGGTGCGCCCGGGCGGTTTCCGCGATTTGGGCATTCATCCGTTCCATCAGCGCGCGTGAGCCGGCCAGCGCGGGGTGGCCCCGGCCATCCGGATCCGGAAAGGGTTCAGGCCTATCGGCGTCGTATCCAGGGCCGCTTTTGATTGGATCGATCGATCGGGGAACCGGTGGCAGCGTCGGACGGACGGGATGCCCGCCGCTGGGGATGCGCTTGACGGCCATCTTGCGGGTTGGCTGGACCGGCTTCGCCTCCCTGGTCGGTGTTCGGAAATAGGCGTCCAGGTCGAAAACAACCCCTTCGGCCGCCAGGGCGGCAATCGTCCGGGCGATTTCATAGCCGTCCTGGTCCTCCCGGTTGGAGGTGGAAACGGCCAGGTGCGGCTGCTCGCCCAGAATCCGGCCGATCATGCGGGTACACGAGCCCTGGGGACCCATTTCGAGAAACAGGCGCACGCCATCATCGTAGGCCTGCCGGATCGTGCGCGCGAAGTCGAAACCGGCCACAGCTTGATCCAGAAGGGACCGGGCCGCGGACTCGCGGGTAAGCGCCATGGCTTCGCCTTTGGCGCAGCTGTAGTAGCGAATGCCCGCCGGCGGTCGCGTTTCAAAGCAGTGCAGGTCGTAGTAGGCCCGGGATACCGGTTCAACCGCGTCGCAGTGCACCGCCACAGTCCCCTCCAGATCGATGACCTCGGCTTTCAGACGCTTCACGGCTTGGGCCACATGCGGGGCGTGTCCGCCGATGACGCATTCCTCGGGGGTATTTACGATGAGCAGGTGCACGGCGGGGATGTTGGTGATGGTGCGGCGCACGACATCGGACGGGCGATTGACGAGCACGGCCCGCCAGTCGACGTCGCGGCCGGGCGCAAACCCCCAGGCCCGGGCGGCTGCCCGGCAGGGGCCGGACAATTCGGTGCGGAACAGCGGTGAGGCTTCGATACGCCTCCGCATGCGATCGCGATCAGGCCAGGCGCCGGTGGCGAAATAGCCAACGGTTTCTCCCAGACTGTAGCCCACGACGGCATCGGGTCGCAGCCCCAGGTCTGTGTATAGGCGGGTCATCTGACATCCATACACCACCTGGGCGGAGATGACGCTCATGGGGTCGGCGTTGAGCCGTTCGTTGGCTGCCTGCTCCCAGTCCGCCGACCAGTCGGTGCGCAGCGGCATGGTCAACCGGGGGCGCAACTGGGTGGCCAGGCGATCCGTATCACGCTCTTCAGCCCGCAGGATAGTGGGCCAGCGCAGGCCGGGCATGCGGGCCATGCCGGCGTAGGCATTGCCGGCGCCCGGGTAGACGAAGGCGAGTTCACCGGCAGCGGCGAGGGGCCCCCCCGGATTGAAAAAGGAGGCGGTTTTTCCTTGCAGCGGTAGACCTTCGAGTTGGGCCTGCGCGTCGTTGATCGCGCGGGTGATGTCATCCGCCTCCCGCAGCACCAGGGCGAGGGTATGCGTGTGGGGCCATGCGGGCGGCTGGCTGCGATACCAGTCGTAAGCCGTTTCGGCCATGGGCCTGTGGCGGCGGCGTGCGGCCTCGACGTGGCCGGCCAGCCGTTTGAGCGTTTCCTTCAGCCCCACCCGCGTTTGGGACTTGAGAATGAAAAGGCCGAAGGGCGGATTCCCCAGGGGGGCGTCCGGTTCGCGGACCGTTGGCGCGGACGTGGTTGGTGTGGAAGCGGGGGGCGCGGAGATGATGGCGGCGCCGGCGTTGCCGTCCGTGGTGAGCGCCAGCACGGCGGCGGCCCTTGGTTCCGCCTGGCGGTCACGCAACCAGGGCAGGGGACGCGCGGGAAGATGGAACCGCTCCGGTGACCAAAAGCCCGGCGGTGGCGACCGGAAGGCCGGCAACGGCGGAATGACCCGGTGGTAGAGGCTCAGGGCGGCTTTCACCACGGATACCAGGCCGGCGGCCGCCCCGGTGTGACCCTGAGTGGCCTTGGCCGACCCAACGGCTACGGGGTCGCGGTTTTCCGTGACGATACGGTCCAGGGCGTCGTGCTCGATTCGATCTTCCAGGGGGTGACCGCTGCCGTGGGTTTCGATCAGATCGATCGAGGCGACCGGTGTGGGTCCATCCTCCAGGGCACGCTGCCAGGCCAGGGCGAGGGCGCTGGTCAGTTCGTCGCCGGGTTCGATCGCGATGACCCCGGAGGCCGAACCGGTTCCCTGGACCAGGCCGTAAATCCGGTCACCGTCGGCGCGGGCGTCCTCGAGTCGCTTCAGAACCAGGGCGGCGGCGCCTTCACCCGGAAGGGTACCCTCGGCGGTGGCGTCGAAGGGGGCGACCAGTGGTTGCCCGCTGAAGGCGCGCAGACGTTCAAGGATCGCCATGCGCCGCAGGTCGCCCGGCAGATCGACCGCCCCGACCAGCATGGCGTCGACCTCGTCGTTTTGAAGGGCCTGGCGGGCGATGGACAATGCTTTCAGACCCGCGAGCTCTTCTCCGGAAACGACGAAACTGGGCCCGCCGAGCCGAAAGGCACGCGCAATCCGGCTGGCAATGATACCGCCCAGAGAACCCAGCGTCCGGGAATGGGTCAGCGGTGGGCTGAGGTCGGCTTGCAAGGCGGCGGTCCAGGCGCGGTAGTCGTCGGGAGACATGGACAGGCGGTGATTCTCCCGCCACTGTTCAACGAGGTCCGGCATCCGCCAGCGCAGGTGAAAATTGGTGTCCTCGAGATCGAATTCCATACCGATGACAGCCCCCATGCGCGGCCGCTCCTCGCGGTGCGGCATGGTGGCATCCTCCAGGGCGCCGGCCGCCACCGTGAGCATGAGCAGATGCTGGGGCAGGATGTCGTCCAACTCGCTGGGCGGGATGCCGAAGGCCCCCAATTCGATTTCAAAATCTTCGAGATAGTTTCCAGGGACGTTCTTTCCGCCGAGCAGGCCGGCGACCAGGGCCGGGCAGTCTTTCCAGCGCGCCGCCGATGCCGGCCGGAACGCCCGGCGCCCGTTGAAGACCGCCTCCTGAAACGCCTTGAGCCCCTTGACCTGACCAATATGGGCCTCCATGCCGACGATGGCCACATCCGGGCTCGGGGGAGGACTGATGGACGTCAGCGGTACGGCAGGGGCTTTTGAAACCACGGCGGCGGGTCCCGCGCGATCGGGCCGATACGCCTCCACCAGCAGGTGGGCGTTGATCCCGCCGAAACCAAAGGCGCTCACCGCGGCACGGCGCGGGCGGTCGCGGTCGCGCCGCTCCCACGGGGCCGCTGCGGTCTGCACCCGGAAGGGCCCGCCGTCCAGCGGGCTGTCGGCCGGCGCATTTTCAAATCCCAGCGACGGCGGCAATATATTGTGCTGCATACCCATGAGGACTTTGAGCAGGCCGGCCATCCCGGCGCCCGTCAGCAAATGGCCGGTCATGGATTTAATCGACCCGATGGGGCACTGTCCCGGCGAGGCGCTTTGGTTTTGCCACAGTGCCGCCAGGCTTTGCAGTTCGACGCGATCGCCCAGCGGCGTGCCGGCGCCGTGACACTCGATGAGGTCGACGTCGGAGGGTTGCCAGCCCGCCTGCCGATAGGCCATACGCATGGCCCGCAGCTGCCCCTCGGTGTCGGGCGCCAACAAATTGCCCCGCATGTCGTTGGATACGCCCGCCCCGGCCACGAGGCCGTAAATGCGGTCGCCGTCGCGGCGGGCATCCGACAGGCGCCGCAGCACGATGCATCCACAGCCTTCGCCCACCACGAGCCCGTCGGCGCTGGCATCGAAGGGGGCGCAGCGTCCGGTCGGGCTGAGGGCCTGCAACTGCGTAAACCCCATCTGGGTGTAAAGAAGATCGGTGCGCGCGGCGCCGCCCACCAGCATGGTGTCGACCCGTCCGGCGCGCAGTTCGTCGCAGGCCAGTTTGACCGCATACAGCGACGAGGCGCGGGCGGCATCGAGCGTAAACGTCCCGCCCCCGAGATTGAGGCTCGACGCCAGCAGGGCGGCCGGAAAAGCGGTGACGCGCGCGGCCAGTGCGCGGCAGGCATCGATGTGAGGCGCGCGCGGTGGGGAGGCGGGAAAAAGGCCGGTCTCCACCAGGTAGGCGTAGACCTCCCGGGTCAACGCGGATGCCGTTTCGGTGGGCAGCGCAATGGAGGCCAGGATGACGCCGGTGCGCTCG
The DNA here is from genome assembly GCA_030065275.1 of Desulfobacterales bacterium. Classification (GTDB taxonomy): domain Bacteria; phylum Desulfobacterota; class Desulfobacteria; order Desulfobacterales; family UBA5852; genus JABZFP01. The sequence continues at coordinate 9,657 of JASJCV010000112.1, forward strand.
CGGTCCACTTTGCGACCGACGCAGTCCTCGAGCGCCATGTGGCCGGTGGTCAGCACCAGGCGGTGGAGGGGGTCCAGAACCGCTTCGAGTCCGGTGGGAAGATTAAACGCCACCGGGTCAAAAGGGATCCTGCCGATAACACCGGCATGAAGGGAGCGGACCTTGTCGCTTTCGATGCCCGTGGGCGGGCTCACCGATTGGATGGCTTCGCGGGGCACTCCCCAGCGCTCGGACGGAACGGGGGTGATGGCGCAATGGCCGGCCACGATATTTTTCCAGAAGGTTTCGATATCGTCCGCATCGGGGAAGATTCCCGCCGCGCCCACGATGGCAATGGTGCTCTCTGGGGACGTCATACGCTTTTCGGTCATGGTGAAATGTCGATCCCGCCCGCCGGCAGGCAAACAAAAGCTCACATTTAAAAGAAGCTATTTCAAAAAAAGGATTTTCTTTCCAGATCTCCCGTAATACTTTCGGGACGCGAAGGCGGCCATGAGTTTCGAACCGGAGGAAACCATCGGTATTTCGAGGATGTAAACGAGCGCCCAGCACAAATAAGGGGGTAAAGGATATTTTTTTTGAGATAGCTTCTAACCAATTGCGGGATCGAAGGCAAGTCATTCGTCAATTCCCCCGCCTGGTGCGCGGTTCCCGGGATATCCGGCGCCATGTTGACAAGACGCGGGCCGATCCACTAAAACGCTTGTTCCGGGGATGATTGTCGGAGAAAGAGGCCGTGTGCGGCCAGTGGGGACGTGATGAGCAGCTATCGTGAAGAGCAGCGCCAAAGCCAGAAAATGGTGATTCGCTACCTGCATGAAGCACCCGCAGGCGAGCTTGACGCATTGCAACGGATGTGCGCCGCCTATGTCCGTTTCAGGCAGGAGGTCCGGCAACATCAGCGCCGGTTTTTGAGTGCCATCTGCACCCGGTCCTGCTTTCGGAGACAATTGAGCGCCTGCTGCAACAAAGACGGCATCATCACCTTTTTTGCGGATCTGGTGATCAATGCGCTCTACTCGCCGCCGCAGGCCCTTGATCGCCTGATGGCATCATTGGGGCAATCGCGGAATGACATGAAGTGTATCTACCTGGGAGCGCAGGGTTGCTGCTGGCACATCAAGCCGCTGGTCTGCGAAATGTTTCTGTGCGATCGGGCGCTGGAGGAAATGGCGGCGGCAGATCCGCGGACCGTGGAGGCATGGCGGCACCTGGAAACCCAGGCCAAGAGTTTCCGCTGGCCGGACCGCCCTGTTCTTTTTGATTTGATCGAATCCCGGTTTTTGGCTGCGGGCTTGAGTTCACCTTTGATGTACCTGCATAACAGCCCTGGGCTGGTGCGCATCAAACGCCAAGCTGGATTGGCTTAGTCTGTTGCAGGCAGGCCACCCGAAAGGGCGTTGTAAACTGCAGATAAGCATGGCTACATGCGCATGCGGATGCCGGATCAGATGGCATCCAACTCCTCTTCCCTCCGATTCGACCCGGCGGCTGCGGTCCGGACG
>JASJCV010000113.1 GCA_030065275.1 Desulfobacterales bacterium
GTCTTGATCTCCTCCTATCCATGGCTATTGTTTCAGTAAGACTAAAAGGAGGTACGCCATGGATATGAAAAAGCAAACGCCCTCCCGAGACGGCATGTGGCTCAAAGTGTTTTGCCCCGACGCCCGCTGTCTCACGGAAGAAGAGATCGTCAAACTCCCGGACGACAAGCAGAAAGCCGCCCAAAAAACCGGCAAAGAGGGCCTCTGGCTGGAAATCTTCTGTCCGGAACAGGGCTGTCTGAGGGAGGAGGAACGCATGACGGTGCCGGTACAGGAAGCGTCCGACAAAGGCAAGTCCGGCTTATGGCTCAACATTTTCTGCCCCGACGACCGCTGCGTGGTCGACGACCCCACCGATATTGCCTGACCGGGGTCAAGCCATCACCCGCCCCTTCCTCGTCTTTTGACGACCGCCGCCTGTAAACCTGCAGGCGGCGAATCATCCGCCCGCATCCATCAAGCCCCGCGCAATTTGACAAAACAGAGTCGAACGGATAAAGCTGTTTTGAGTTAATTCTCATTCTAAATCGTCGGCCAGCCGTGGCGGAGGCCCTATGGAAGTGCCATATATGGGGAGAATTCTGTGGGTCGACCTGACCCGCGGCACCGTGCAGGAGGAAAGCCTGCCGGCGTCCTTTTATGCCCAACAGCTTTCCGGGCTGGGGCTGGCGGTGGGCCAACTGCTGGATCGCATCCCGCGCAACGCCGACCCGCTGGGCCCGGAAAACGTCCTGGCCTTCGTCTCAGGCCTGCTGACCGGCTGCGGCAGTCTGTTTACCGGACGCTGGACGGTGGCCGGCAAATCCCCCTTGACCGGCGGCTGGGGGGACGCCAACTGCGGCGGCAATTTCGCCCCGGCCATCAAACGCTGCGGTTACGACGGCCTTTTTTTCAGCGGTGTCAGCCCGCACCCGGTCTACCTGCGCGTCGCTCACGGCCGGGCCGCACTGCATGACGCCCGAGACGTCTGGGGTCGGGACACCCTGACCAGCGAACGCATGCTCATCGAACAGAACGGCGGCACGGGCGTCCGGGTGGCCTGCATCGGGCCGGCCGGTGAAAAGCAGTCCCTGATTGCCGGGGTGGCCAACGATCGGGGCCGCATGGCCGCCCGCGCCGGACTGGGCGCCGTGATGGGTGCCAAGCGACTCAAGGCGGTCGTCCTGGCAGGTGCGCGGCGCATCCGCGCCCACGATCCGGATGCCGTCAAAGCACTTAGCCGCGCATGCATCGAAACCCTCCGCTTCGACCCGCCCTTCATGAACGGTATGATGATGGCCTATACCGGCACCCTCATGCGCCTGCTTCCAGTCCAGATGGCCATGGATGGCATGCTTTACAAACTCATGCTCGACAAGTTCGGCACAGCCAGCATGAACCAGCTGATGGTCGAGATCGGCGATACACCGATTAAAAACTGGAAGGGCAGCAACGAGGACTTCGACCGCAACCGTAGCGCCAATTTAAGCCCGGAAGTGTTTGCCCGGCCGGTCGTGGCCAAATACCACTGTCATGCCTGCCCGCTGGGCTGCGGGGGTGTCATGGCAGAGAACAGCCCCTATCCGGGAGGCCACAAACCGGAGTACGAAACGGTCATGTCCCTGGGGGGGCTGCTGCTGAACGACGATGCCGAAAGCATCTTCAAACTCAACGACATGTTCAACCGGGCCGGCATGGATACCATATCCGCGGGTGGCACCATCGCGTTTGCCATGGAATGCTACGAACAGGGGCTGCTTTCCCGTGCCGATCTCGACGGGCTCGAACTGACCTGGGGCAACAGCATGGCCATCATTGCCCTCGCCGCCAAAATCATCGCACGCGAGGGCGTCGGCGATCTGTTGGCCGACGGCGCCAAGCGGGCCGCCGCCCAAATCGGCCGGGGGGCCGACGCATTGGCGATGCATGCCGGCGGCCAGGAACTCGGCATGCACGACGGACGCTATGATCCCGGGTTCGCCCTGCACTACAGCGCGGAACCCACTCCGGGGCGCCATACCATCGGCTCCCAGATGTATTATGAAATGTTCCGCCTCTGGAAAAAAATCGAGACCCTGCCCGATGTCGACCGCTTCTACACGAAGGGCCGCAAATACGAATGGTCGCCGGAGCGCGCCGCGGCGGCCGCCGCCTGCAGCCGTTTCATGAATATTCTCAACGCCAGCGGCGCCTGTCTGTTCGGCGCGCTTCTGGGGCTTGACCGATTGCCGCTTTTCGAATGGCTGAACGCCGCCTCCGGATGGCAGCGGGCGCCGGCCGAATACATGGACATCGGCGATCGCATCCAGACAATGAAACAGGTTTTCAACCTACGCCAGGGGCTTGACCCCCGCAGCTTCAAAGCCAGCGCCCGAGCGCTGGGGCACCCGCCCCCGACGGCCGGCGCCAACGAGGGCCGGCAGGTGGACCTTGAGCGGATGCGCAGCGACTACTGGCGTGCGCTGGGTTGGGACCCCGAAACCGGCCGGCCGGAACCGGACAAACTGGAGCGACTCGGCCTGACCACCTGAGGCGAATGACGTCATGGCTTATCGGATAACGGACATGTGCGTCGGCTGTGGCATGTGCATCAAAGTCTGTCCTACCACGGCCATCAGCGGGAAGCCGCGCAAACGCCACCGGGTCATCGACAACGCCTGCATCGATTGCGGCGCCTGCGGCCGCATCTGCCCCCACCACGCCGTACTGGATGCCATCGGCCGCAAATGTGTGCGTATCCGGCGCCGGGCCAGCCACTGGCCGCGCCCCCTGATCGACTATGCCCGCTGTGTGGACTGCCGGGCCTGCATCGACGCCTGCCCCGTGGACTGCCTGGCGGTGGCTTTCACTCAGGATACCGACGATCGCCGCGCCCGCCCCATGCTGGCACGGCCGAGCGACTGCATCGCCTGCCACTTCTGCGCCCTGGAATGCCCGGCGGACGCCGTCACCATGAAGCCGCCGTCTCAAATGACGGTCCAGGAAAAATTTATGATGGACGGCCGCTTCCAGGAATAGTATAGCCCGTTGGCAGGGGCGGTTTGCAGCCATCTTCCCGCACCTTCAGCCCGACCAGTTGATATCGATCGGTATCCGGCCAATCCGCCCGGCAAAACCCGCGCGCCCGAGGCGCATACGCGCCAGGCAGCGTTTATGGATGGGACGCAGTGCGAATTCTGGCACGGCCGGCGATTGCGTTGGAAACACGCGGGCCGGCTGACGGTTCAATGACGTTGGAGGATTGAACTGGCCCCGTAACCAGACGGCCGGCCGGCAACCCGATACGCGGAGAGGTACGCGATATTGCATGCGGGTCGTGCCAGGCCTGCGTCCCATCCCCCCTCATTTTCCGGCCCTTGAATCCAGGGAAGCATTGGGGGCCGACCCGGTTGGACCTTTTTGTCCCCCAAAGTGATAAGCACATCGAAGGTTGTTTTCGGACGGCTCGGACATCGTTCGCGCTAAAGCTTGCAAATGGCGCTGGATGCGGCGTACTTGCGGTGGGCCGCCATGGCGGAAGTGAGGCCAGGCACCGATATCGGACGCACGGCGGTATCGTCAAGGTTGTGGCGGAAGCCTCAGGGCCATGTTGGCGGCATTGAGCTCGATGTGGACCGTGCGTTCGGCGACCGCCTCGATTGGCACCTGCCATGTGGCTTTCTGCCCGGCAATCATAGTGGGGAAGGTGACCACGAGGTAATAGGGGCCCGGGGGCAGTTGATTGAAAGCCACCGCACCGTCCGGCCGGGTCAGTTTATTGTCCACCAGGTAGCCGTCCTGATCCAGCCGCGCCTGGAATCCAATAAAAAAATCCAGGTGGGCGGTGTTGATGCGTGCGGTACGCTCCACCACGGCCTCCGCCCCAGCCAGATCCAGTTCTGGGACATCGACGGGTTCGGTCACCAGATACACGCGCACCCAATCGCCGTAAACCACCTGGCCGCCGTGATCGGTGAGGCTGACGCGGGCGGTGATCCGGCCATTGCCGGCCCAAACCGGCAAGGCCAGCCCCATGATAACCACCAAAATGAGAAGACCTTTGCGGTAATGCCCGGGCATGCCGTCCTCCTATTGGGCTTCAACATTTCGAAAATGGCACCGACCGGGATCTGCAACGGGCCGTCGCCGGTCGCGCCCCGTCCACTGTTGGTTCGGCGCCATCAATATCACCGGATGCGGTTTTAAAACCCCATCTAACGACCGATAGCGGCGTTGCGGTCTCCTTGGCCGAACCGTCGGGTCCCTGCCCTTCAAACCCGCATACATATGGTTGATTATGCTTCGCTTTTTCACCCGTTCGCGCCCTGATCCCGAAAGCGATCTGAGGTTTTAAAACCGCTTCATATCAAAACGGATAGCGGATCCGCTTGCCGCTGTCAAAGCACTGCGGAGCACACGGCGGTTTGTCATGACGGTGTTTTTGGACTATAAGCGCTTACAGCGTCCGTGCGGCACGGCCGTCCCGTCGTTGTCATTGTCGAAAGGCTTCCTTGGCTTTGGGTCATCCGCCAATCAGCGTGCAGAAAAAACTCGAGCGCCTCTGGCAGCGCACCGAACTGCTGCGAACGCTGTTCAGCCGGCGGATGCTGGTGGCGCTGATCATGGGCTTCGCCGCGGGCCTGCCCCTACTGCTGACCATCGGCGTTCTCCAGGCCTGGATGAAGGATGCCGGGGTCGACCTGACCGTGATCGGCCTGATGAACCTGGTGCAGATTCCCTATACATGGAAGTTTCTGTGGGCGCCGCTGCTCGACCGCTATTCATTGCCGCTGCTGGGCCGCCGCAAGGGGTGGCTCACCGCCGCCCAGCTGGCCCTGATCGCCGCCATCGTCCTGCTGGGGTTCAGCAATCCGCACACCCATTTCGGCCTCATGGCCCTGGCCGCCTGCCTGGTGGCCTTTTTCAGCGCCACCCAGGATATCGTCATCGACGCCTATCGTCGCGAAGATCTCGCCGACAACGAGCTCGGCCTCGGCTCGTCGCTCTACATTTACGGTTATCGCCTGGGGATGCTTCTGGCGGGCGGTGGCGGCCTCATCATGGCAGATCACATGTCCTTTTCGCGGGTCTATTTCATCATGGCCCTCTGCCTGCTGCCCTGTCTGGTCACCACCTGGCTCACCCCGGAGCCGCCCGCCGTGGCCGGGACCCCACGGACCCTGAAAGAAGCCGTCGTGGCCCCGCTGGTCGAATACTTCCGCCGGCCGGAGGCCGTATGGATGCTGGCCTTTATTCTATGCTACAAGGTCGGCGACACCATGGCCAGCGCCATCAGCACGCCCTTTTACCTCGACATCGGCTTTTCCAAGTCCCAGGTCGGCGCCGTGGTGAAACTCTTCGGTTTCTGGGCCACCATCGCCGGGGCCGGCATCGGCGGCATCATGATCCTGAAGTTGGGCATTGCCCGCTGTCTGTGGCTCTTCGGCGTCCTCCAGGCATTGTCCACGGCCTGCTTCGCCGTGCTGGCCCGGGCAGGCGATCACCTGCCGACCCTGGCCGGCGTGATCGCCTTCGAGAACTTCAGCAGCGGCATGGGCACCTCGGCCTTCGTGGCCTTCATGGCCAGCATCACCAACAAAAAATTCACGGCGACTCAATATGCTCTGCTGAGCAGCCTGATGGGCATGCCGCGGGTTTTCGCCTCCGCCCCCACCGGCTTCATGGCCAAGCACATGGGCTGGGAGGGATTTTTTATTTTCTGTACCCTGATCGCTATTCCGGGCATGCTCATGCTGATGAAGTTTGCACCCTGGAATGCGGCACGGGCCGCCACCGACTACTGACGGATGGTCCCGAATCATTTCGAACCCGACCTGACGCGAGGAATCATTTTGCGATGACGCCCCCCTCTGACGACGACAAGATCCTGGCCCTGCGCCGGGAACTGACCGCGCAACGCCGCCGGATCCTCGACGGGCCTTCGGAGAAGGCGCTGGAGCAGGTACTGGAGCATCCCCAGCCGGCCGCTCTGGTCCACAGTTTTCCAGAGGAGGATTTCTATTTTCTGGTCCAGGACATCGGCCCGGACGACGCCCAACCCTTGATCGCCCTGGGTTCCGGACGCCAGCTCGAATACGTGCTCGACCAGCAGGTCTGGAACCGGGACCGCCTGGATCTCTACGAACTGTTTTTGTGGCTCGAACGAATCGTCGCGGCCGAACCCGCCCGGATGATCCGCTGGCTGGCCGCGGAAAAAGCGGATCTGGTGGAATACTACCTGTTCAACACCATCGAAATCCGCCTGCGGGAACACGATCGGGACCCGACCGATTTCGGTCCGGGGTTCACGAGCTTCGACAATTTTTTTTACTTCCGGATCGTCGATCTGCCCACGACAGATCCTCTGGGCGAAGTTCACCAGAAAAAACACCATCGCCTGGTTCGGCGCATCTTGGAATGCCTGGCCGAAGAGGACCACGTCCACTACCAGCGGGTACTGCTCTCGGCACTGAACGTCCTGCCGGCGGAAACGGAAGAGGAGGCCTACCGCCTGCGCAACGTCCGCCTGGCCGAAAAGGGTTTTCTGCCCTTTGAAGAGGCCGTGGGTCTCTATCAACCCTTGAGCTACGAGCGCTTCCAGAAGACTGCGGCCCGCTTTCAAATCCTCCGGGCCGAGGAATTCACACCGCTGCCCATGGTGCCGCTGGACCTGGCCGCGGGCAACCAGCTCTTCCACGAGGCCGTGCAGGCCGTCGCGCCGGGCGAGGTCCGCGACCGAATTCAGTCCGAATTCGCCGCTCTCGGCAACCGCCTCTGCGTGGCCGACCGGCTGAAACCCGAAAGCCGCCGGGATTTGAACGCCGTGGTGCAGAAAGCCTGCGGCTACCTCAGCATCGGCCTCGAACGCCTGAATCCTGACCCGCCGCGGGTCGCGCATGCCGCACGCAACCTGCAGGCCTTCACCCTCGAAGGCCTGTTTCGCCTGGGCTACAGCCAGGCGGCCCAGCTCAAGCAGACGACCGAAGACTGGGTTGCCGCCAGCTGGTTCGCCCGCGGCGGATTGCCGCTGACCTTCTGGGGGGAAGACGGGCTGGGGCTGCTCGGCGGACTGCTGCTCAAACGCCCCCTCTTCTTCGACCGCGGCGACCCGGGGCAGCGTTACCGGGAATTCGCCCGCCTGGATGACATCCACGCCACCGAACGCGGGTTGGCGCAGATCCAGGCGTTCGACCACCTGCTTGAACACATGGCGATCGACCTGCCGCTGCCGCGCCGCTACGGGCACCTGACTTATAAAAACGTCCTGCTGACCCTCTGGGCCCGCAGCGAACTCGGTTTATCGGAAACCCTGCAACCAATTGCGCTCGATCGATTCATGGATTTTTGGGATGGCCTATTCGAAGTGCCTGCGGATGGCGCGAGGGGCCGCGTGCTCACCAGCGCCAGCCGGCCGGCCTGCCTGCAGTGGCTGGCCCGGCGGACGAAGCGCGACGACACAGAACTGGCCGACGCCGTCGGGCCCCAGCTCACCGCCCTGTTCACCGAGCTGGAGGACGAATACCGTCGGGTTTCCGTCGACAAGATCGATCCGCGTTTTGTTCACCATTTCCTGTTGATGCCGCATCCAGACGCGTCGGACGGGCGGGGGAGCCGTCAGCCCAGGTAGGACCAGGGCCGATCGGGGGGTGATTCGGATGCCCCCAGGACCTCGAAGCAGCGAACGCTCCCGTCTTTCAGCCGGATGGTGTGGGCTTCCTCGGTGGTAAAGCGGCCGTCAATCGCCTTATGCGCCTCCTCGCTGATCATCAACTGCCCGGCGCGCGCAGCGGCGCAGATCGCCTGGGCCCGCATGACCGGCTCGCCGAAAACCGTATAGCGCTGGGTGCGCGGCGAACCGGTGCTCGCCGCCAGGACATTGCCCGTGGCCAAGCCGATCCCGATCTCCAGCGGGGGTTCGTCGGCCTCGTCGCGCTTGACGTTCAGCGCCTCGACCGCCTGGAGCATCTCCATGGCCGCGGCCACCGCCCGCAGGGCGTCATCGTCGTGCCCCAGCGGCGCCCCCCACACCGCAAGAACCCGATCCCCCATGAATCCATGGACCATGCCCTCGTGCCGGAAGACGACCTTGACCAGGGAGTCGAAGTGGCGGTTGAGCATGGTCACCAGCAGGTCGGGAGGTAGTTCGCGGGCCAGGTCATTAAAGCCGATGATGTTGGCCATCAGCAGCGTGGCCGGCCGCCATTCGCCGTACTCGACCACCTGCAGCTGACCGGCCACCACCATTTCGGCCAATTCGGGCGATATGATTTTGCGGAACCGCTCGCGCTCGAGGGATTCGCGGGTCACGCCCTTGGCCACTTGCGAGTTGCGGATAAATAGCGCGGTTTTGTTGGCCACATTGGACAGCAGACTCAGATCTCGTTCGCGGAAGGGTGCATAGGTGTCCTTCCTCTCAATCAAGATGACGCCCATCAGCTCCTGCTCATCCATGATCGGCACCGCCAGGGCGGACTCGGCCGGCGTATCGAGCAGATCGGGCGAGGCCTTGTCGGCGCCGGGTTTGGGGCTGTTGAGCAAAACCCCCAGGCCGTCTTCGACCACGTAGTCGATCAGGGTGCGCGAAACCGTTATGGCCGCGTCGAGCGCTTTCAATTTGAAGGAATGCACGTTGAATTCGCCCTTTTTATTGATCAACAGCACAATCCCCTGATCGAATGCCAGGAACTCAAAGACCCGGTCCAGCACACAGCCCAGAATGAAGTCGATGTGCAGGTCAAAGCCGATATCGCGTTGAAGCTCGAAGGAAATCCGCAGGCGCTCGTAGTCGGCGCGCAACATCTCGTCGTCGATGATGTTGTTCTGCGGAAAAAACTTGTCCATTTTGCGGGGGGCGACCTTGTGCTGGATGCACTTTTCGACGTCCTCCCGTGCGGTCTCCTCCCAATTGATGGTCAACGCATCGATCTGATCCCTGAACAGACAGCGTGTATTGCCCAGGCGGATTTCATCGCCGTCGCCGAGAACGACCTTGCCTTTGATCTTTTTGTCGTTGACGAAGGTGCCGTTGCGGCTGCCCAGATCGCGCACCGAAAAGTGCTGGTCGTCCTCGGCCGATATAAGGCAATGCACCTTCGATACTCCCGGTTCAAGCACCTTGATGCGGTTCTTGGGATGCCGGCCGAGCACGTTGTGGTCCGCCAGATTGTATTCGCTGCGGCCGCGTCGGGTGAAAATGTAAAGTTTTGCCATGGCGTCTTCCTGATCGGAATGCCGGACCGGGTTAGGCCCCCCTCGCCCCGTCTCCCGCCGTTACGGACGGAAAGCGTTCCGGATTGGTGTGCGGCAGAAATTTGGCCGCGCTGAAACGGTTCATGAAATCCTGGTTGACGTTCAACTCCATGTAGGTGATCCGATCCCGAATGGCATCGACCTGGGGCAGCAACGCCGGATCGGTCAGAATCTTTTTGGCGCCGGCAAGCGAGCTGTTGCCCAGCGGCTGGTACCTTTCCCGCGGCAGGTCCGGCAGCATGCCGATTGTAATTGCGGACTCGGGGTCGATGTAGGCGCCGAAGGTTCCAGCCACGAAAAAGGTGTCAAGCGCGTCCGGCGTTATGCCCACGGCGCCGGTGATGGTTTCCAGAATCGTGTACATGGCCGCCTTGGAACGGATCAGGCTGTCGAATTCCGCCTGGCCGATGACCAGTCCCTGGCGGTCGGCCCCGGCCGGGGGCGGAGCGATTTCCAGAGCTGGCCCGTGAGGACCGGCCGTCAGGCGTCCGTCGCAGGTCTCGGGCACGATCCGGCCCCGGATATCGAGCATGCCGGACCGGAAAAGCTGGGCCGCCAGATCGATCACGCCGGAGCCGCAGATGCCCACCGGCGGTCGGTCGTCGATCGTGTGCAGCTCGAAGCGCCGCGTTTGCGGATCAATGCGCACCCGATCGATGGCCCCCGGGCAGGCCATGGTGCCGATCTTGGAGACCCCGCCCTCCAGCGCCGGTCCGGCCGCACCGGCACAGGCCACCAGCCAGTCGCGGTTGCCCAGGACCACTTCGGCATTGGTACCCACATCCACCAGAAGGGCGGTTCCCTCGAAGCGGTGCAGGCCGCTGTGGAGAATTCCGGCGATCAGGTCTCCGCCGAAGTAGCTGCCGATGTTCGGAAACACGAACAGACGGGCGTCGGGGTGCAGGGCCAGTCTCAGATCGCGGGCCCTGAGGCGCCCGGGACGGTTGATCACGGGAATATAGGGTTCACGGATCATCCAGCGCGGGTTGAGCCCCAGGAAAAGATGGGTCATGGCCGTGTTGCCGGCCAGACTCATCAGGAAAATGTGCTCCGGTAAGGCCGCATGCGCCCGGCAGATCGCCTCGACCCTCCGGTTCAGGCCTTCGACCACCATGCGCTGCAGCCGCGGCAAGCCGTCGTCGGCATCGCAGAAATGAATCCGGGTCAGGATATCCGGTCCGACGGAAAGCTGGGGATTGTCCAGGGCGTCTTCACCCAGGATTCGCCCACTGGCCAGATCCACCAGGCTCAGCACGATCCGGGTGGTTCCCAGGTCGACGGCCAGACCCAGCACCGGCCCGGCGGCGGCCGTCACCGCGACCAGCTGCCAGCGGTCGCCCATACCGAAGACGATGGCCCGCACCCGGTAGTCGTTTTCCCGCAACAGGGCGGGCAAACGGGCGGCGGTGGTCAGGTCGATATCGATCCGCGTCGCCCCCAGCCGGCGTTGGAGCGTTCCAAGCAGTCGCTCGGTATCGGCCGTATTATCCTCAAGCGAAGGGCGGGGCAGTTCAAGCGTATGGACCCATTTTTCACATTGGACCGTCGCCATCCTCACCCCTCAGGACGTTTGTGGAAATGCGGCCACCGCCGTCGCCAGCGCGTTCACCACGTCCCCGGCCGGTCCGGGAATCAGATAGTCGCTGACCGATCCGGTCAGCGGCGTCGGCTCCGGGTTGATTTCGATCACCCGGGCGCCGGCATCGCGGGCCAGGAGCGGCAGCATGGCGGCCGGGTGCACCGTGGCCGAAGTACCCACAACCAGCATGACCTTGCAGTCCGCGGCGAGCCGCTGGGCGCGGGCCAGGTGTGCGGGCGGAATCAGCTCGCCGAAGAAAACGCAGTCCGGCCGGAAAATGCCACCACAGGCGCAGCGCGGCGGTATTTCGGCCAGATCGAGTTCTTCACTCCGCAAACGGCGCTCGCAGGCCATGCAGCGCTGCCAGGCGAAAG
>JASJCV010000114.1 GCA_030065275.1 Desulfobacterales bacterium
CGTCCAGTAGAAGTTCTCCGCGGCCGAGCCGGCCAGTGCGATCAGGTCGTTGCCGCCCGTGTAGTGCGCGCCCATAAAAGTGATCTTGCCGGCCTCGCCGAACTTACCTGCGATCATGCCCTGCCGCTCGGCATCGCCGATCAGCGTGGCCACGGGCGACTGCACCGTGTGGCAGATGATGTACTGCACGCCCTTGTTCTTGAGACGCTGCAGGGTGGCGGTGTTGTCCAGGTCCTTGCCGTGCTCGACCACTTCGACGATGTCGATATTGAGGCCCTTGCCCACCGCTTTCTTGGTATCCTCCACCGGGCCGCGGCCGAAGGCCGAGGGGTGGATGAACATGGCCACCTTGGCCTTGCCGTCCTTGTGGTTGTTGGCCACGTACTCGGCCAGGCCGATCATCTGGCTGGAATAGGAGGCGATCGGCAGGAAGATGTAGTTGGAGCCGTCCAGGTTGCCGGCATGGAAGGAGGCCGGAATGACGGCGATCTGCTCTTCTTCGAAGTCCCTTTTCAGGGCCAGGGTACTGCCGGTGGAGTAGTTGAGATAGAAGATGATGTCCTCGGCCAGGAAGTCTTCGAAATTTCGTTTGGTGATGTCGGTCTTGTACTGGTCGTCGCGAATCGTGCAGTCGATCTTGTCGTCGCCCAGCATCTTGGTCTCGTTGACATAGCGGAAGTAGTCCTCCACCCCCTTGGAGTAGGGATTACCCGCATCGGAGGTGGGTCCGGTGATGGCCAGCGACAGTCCCAGCTTGTAGGTTTCACCGGCGGCGGCGGTGCCGAATCCCCCCAGAACGAGCGCCAGTGCCACGATCAGACTTAGCAGGATCATGCTTTTTCTCTTCATGGTTCCCCCCTTTTGTCGACTACGGGTTAAGGTTTTACTCCCTGTGTTCAAGCCTAACCTGAAAGCCTGGCGCCCGCGTCTAATAGCGGAATGGCCACAGCTTCGTATACGACCGCACGATGCGCCACCAGTTGGCGATGCCCCGCGGCTCGAACATCAAGAACAGAACGATCACCAGCCCAAAAGTCAACGGCTTCAGGGCCGTGGCCAGATTCATCGTCCCGGTGAAAATGGTGCCGGCATATTCGGCCAGGTGCTCCACCTGCAGCTCCAGCATGTAGATCGCGGCCGGTCCCAGAAAGGCGCCGGGCAGCGTGCCCAACCCGCCGACGATGGCCATGGCCAAATAGGTGATCGACTGGTGCAGGGTGAACGACTCGATGCCCACCCCGCGGTAAAGATAGGCGTGCAGGGCGCCGGCCACACCGGCGAAGAAGCCGGCCAGGGCAAAAGCGTAGACCTTGGTCAAGCCCGGGTGCATGCCCATGGCGTCGGCGGCCCGATCGTTGTCGCGCACGGCGATCAGACATCGCCCGTAGCGGGTCCGCATCAGGTTGCGCACGCCGAAGCCCAACAGCACGACGATCACGAGAATAACATAATACCAGAAGAAATAGTGCTCTTTGCGGCCCACCATGCCTGTCAGCCAGTAAATGCGGCCGACATAGACCGTCTGGCCCTGGTCAAAAAACCGCATCGAGTTGATGACCCACTGGAATATCATCTGAAACGACAGGGTCGCAATGGCCAGGTAGAGGTGCTTGATGCGCATGGCCGGCAGGCCCACGAAAGCGCCGAAAGCCGCCCCCATGCCGCCCGAGAGCAGGATCATCAACGGCCAGGCGTGGGTGATGACAACGTGGCGGTCCCCCAGCAGCTGGGAGAAAGTGGCCAGGGTGTAGGCCCCCACGCCCACGAAAGCGGCATGCCCGATCGAGATCAGCCCGGCGTAGCCGGTCACCAGGTTCAGGCCGTAGACGGCCACGACGGCGATCAGGATATTGTCGATCACCAGCATGTACTTGTTGCTGAGCTTGAAGAACAGCGGCCAGACGAACAGGGCGGTCAGAAACAGTACGAACACCATGCGGTCCAGATTGGTCTGGAAGATGCGCTGCTCTTCCTTGTAGGTCGAGAAGAAGTTTCCGGTCGCAAACCAACGATTGGCAGACATAGGTTAGACTCGCTCGATTTCGTGAATACCGAATAGCCCGTGGGGCTTGAAAAGGAGAATGATCAGGAGGATGATATACGGCAGAACATCGGCCGTGCCGTACAACCCCCAGTGGCCGTCCAGATAACCGGCCGCGAACTGCTGGATGAGCCCCATGATGATCCCGGCCACCACCGCCCCGATAATCGAATCCAGCCCGCCCAGGATGACCACCGGGAAGACGGTGATGCCGAAGGCGTGCAGGGTATCGAAGTTCAAACCGGTGATGTTGCCGATGATGCTGCCAGCCGCCGCTGCGCTCAAGCCCGCCGTGGCCCAGGCCAGCCCGAAGACCTTGGGCACCGAGATGCCGACCGACATGGAGGCCAACTGATCGTCGGACACCGCCCGCATCGAGACCCCGATGGTCGAACGCTTGAAGAACCACGAAAACCCGCCGATCAGCATCGTGGTGATGATCACCCCCACCAGTTGGGTCCAGGAAATCGACACGCCCCCGAAGCTGATGGGCGTCTTGGGCAGAAACTCGGGGAAGGAGAAATTTTCGGTGCCGAAGGGCGTGAGGTAGACCAGTCCGTCGATGATCGACATCAGGCCGATGGTCACCATGATCACCGATATGATGGGTTCGCCGATCAGGCGGCGCAGAAAGATGCGCTCCACGCTCATGGCCAGGAAAAAGGTGATCAGGATGCTCAGCAGAAAGGAAAGGTAGATCGAAAGCCCGGCCCAGACCGTCAGGGCATAGGTGATGAAGGCCCCGGCCGCGATGATCTGCCCGTGGGCAATGTTGAGCACCCGGCTGGATTTATAGATCAGGACGAACCCCAGGGCCGAGAGCGCGTAAATCGACCCGACCACGATACCGCTGACCACAAGCTGAAAAAAATAACTCATCGAACGTCTTCCATGGTGTAAAAGGGCAGTTGGGTTTCGACGGTGGTCGTCTGGCCGTCCTGGTACTGGAACTGGGCCTGGACCGCCTTCTCTCCAATGGTTTCGTTGTACAGGGTGTCGTACAGATCGACATACTTCTCCCGCACGAACTTGCGGCGGATCTTACCCGTCTTGGTCAGCTCGCCGTCGTCCACGTCGAGCAGTTTGTAGAGCATGGCCCAGCGCCGGATCCGAAAGTGGGGCTTTTCCACCGTGCGGTTGAACGTCTCGATCTGCTCCCGGATCAGCTCGGCCACTTCGGGCTTGAGCGACAGGTCCATGTATGTCGTAAAGGAGATGCCGCGGTCCTCGGCCCATTTGCCCACGATGATGGGGTCGATATTGATCAGGGCGGAGACGAATGCCATCTGGTCGCCGAAGATGACGGCTTCCTTGATGTAGGGGCTGAATTTGAGCTTGTTTTCCAGAAACTGGGGACTGAACATCTCGCCATTGTGGTTGTGCATCACGTCCGAAAGGCGGTCGATCACCACCAGGTGCCCCCGCTCGTCGATATAGCCGGCATCGCCGGAGTGCAGCCAGCCCCCCTCGAGCAGTTCTTCGGTTTTGTCGGGCAGGTCCAGGTATCCCCGGCAGACCGAGGGCGAGCGCGACAGGATCTCGCCTTCCTCGGAAATCTTGCACTCGGTTTCCGGCAGGGGAATTCCCACCGTGTCGTTGCGGATGTCGCCGTCGCGGTGCATGTAGGCGATGCCCGTGATCTCGGTCTGCCCGTAGATCTGCTTCAGGTTGACCCCCAGAGCCTGGTAGAAAGTGAAGAGATCCGGTCCCAGGGCGGCGCCGCCGGTATAGGCCCGGCGCAGGCGCAGGAAACCGATCTGATTGATCAGCGGCCGGAATATCAGGGTTTGGCCGAGCCAGGCCTTGAAAGCCAGCAGCGACGGCAGGGGCTTGCCGGACATGCGGTAAGTCGCGGCCTGCTCGCCCACCTTCATGAAATAGCGGTAGAAGGCGCGGTTGAGACGATAGGACTCGTCGATCTTGAGCCAGATCTGGGAGCGGATGGTCTCGTAGATCCGCGGGGCTCCGAACATGAAGTGGGGCCCAATCTCCTTCAAATCCTCCATGGCGGTCTCGACCGACTCGGGAAAATTGACGGTGATCCCGGTGGCCATGGCCACCCCGAAGGCGTTCATCTGCTCGCCGATCCAGGCAAACGGCAGGAAGGAAAGATATTCGTCGGTGGGCTCCAGGTGATCGACCTTGGTGATCTGCACGCCCATGTTGATGTAGTTGCGGTGCATCATCTCGGCACCCTTGGGAAGCCCGGTGGTGCCCGAGGTCAGGCAGAGGTGGCAGACATCTTCCGAAGTGCCCTGATCGACCATCTCCTCGAAATGGCCGGGATTTTCCTGATGGGCCGCTTCGCCCAGGCGGTAGAGGTCCTCGATGGACATGAACCAGTCGTCGCTGCGGTAGCTGCGCATGCCGCGCGGGTCCTCGTACACGACCTTCCTGACCTGCGGGATCTGCTCGCGGATCTCGCGCAGCTTGTCCACCTGCTCCTGGTCGTCGCAGAAGACCAGGCTGACCCCCATATAGTTCAGGATGCCTTCGATTTCATCAGGCAGGCTGGACTGGTAGAGCCCGGCCGAGATGCCGCCCACGGCCTGGGCCCCCACGGCCACGAAGAGCAGCTCGGGGATGTTGTCGCCGATGATGGCAATCTTGTCGCCCGGCTTGAAGCCGATCTTCTCTAGCCCCAGGCCGGCTTTGCGCACGAGGTCGTAATAGTCGGACCAGGTGTAGGCATTCCAGCGGCCGAAGTCCTTCTCGCGCAAGGCCACCTTGTCGCCGGACTGCCGCACCCGCCAGCGCAGAAGCTGCGGAATCGTGAAATTCACCAACTCGTCATGGTTTTCCATACGCCGATGATCAATCTTTTACGGTTTATCAATTACGACCTGTAACCTGAGGCCTCATGGCCCCAAGCGCTGAGAAGTAAAGCGTGCACCGTCACGCCGGGCAAGGACACCCGTCCTCATATCCTAAATCGCCTTCCGAATCAGCCTGGCAGACGGTTTCCTAAAATGGCCAATCCCAATCGTTGTACGGCTCGGTCAGACGGATGCGTTATCGGCCCAAGACCAAGGCGCCCCAAGCCCTGAGGAGTGAAGCGTACATAAGTACGCTGCAGCGACGAAGGACGCTGGGCAACCCCATTGACATTGATTCCGGGTTTCACGACTCGAGCAATCCCGTCAGACGGATGCGTTATCGGCCCAAGACCAAGGCGCCCCACGCCCCGAGAAGTGAAGCGTACATAAGTACGCTGCAGCGACGAAGGGCGCTGGGCAACGCCGGTATTGGGTCGATAACGCATCCGTCTAGTCTTCACCGATATAAGCCTCGATAACCTTCGGATTCGCAGCCACCTCATCCGGCTGCCCCTCACCGATCAACTGCCCGAAGTCCAGCACGTAAATCTGGTCGGAGATATCCATCACCACGCCGAGATCGTGCTCCACCAGCACGACGGTGATCTCGCGCTCCTTCTGGATATCGAGGATGAAGCGCACCATGTCCTCCTTCTCCTCGATGTTCATCCCCGCCATGGGTTCGTCGAGCAGCAGGAGATGGGGTCCCAGTGTCAGGGCCCGGGCCACCTCGACGCGTTTTTGAACCCCGTAGCTGAGACTGCCCACCGTTCTCTTGCGGTAGGGCTCGAGTTCCATGAAATCGATCACGTCCTCGACGTAGGCCCGGTTTTCGGCTTCCATGCGCGACGTTCGTCCGTAAAAGAACAGCGCTTGCAGAAAATTGTATTTGAGATTCTGGTGGCGGGCCAGCAGCAAATTGTCCAGCACGGTCATACCGCTGAAAAGCTCGATGTTCTGAAACGCCCGGGCGATTCCGAGATTGGAAACCTGATGCGGCGACGCCTGGGTCAGTCGACGCTCGCCGTAGTGAATCTCGCCTCGTGTGAGGTGATAGAATCCGGAGATACTGTTGAGCAGGCTGGTCTTGCCGGCGCCGTTGGGTCCGATGACAGACGTGATCAGGCCGGGATTGATGGTCATGTTCACACGAGACAGGGCACGTAATCCCCCGAAATCCAGTGTGGCCTCCTTGACCTGTAGAACGGACTGCGAATCACGGTCGGCTTTCGTTTTCATCAATCTGGCGCATCTCGCTGTCTTCGGCACCCGTCCAGGAGATAGGCAAATTTGCCATGACGGGTCGGTTTAAAAGAAGCCCCGATGGTCACCCGGTGGGGTCGGTTGCCATCAGGGCTGAAACGACGGGGCGGGAAGGGCCCGGGAAAGCCCCCCATAGCCGCCGCGGCAGGGCTGATTGGTTAGCCATCATCCGGTGCCAATCGAATTTCGCATCGCCTGGGATCATATCCGCTTGCGGTACTCCCTCACCGCCCGATCCAGAACCGGCCATTGACTGAATGAAATTCAGTTGGTAGATTTCTCTCTATAATTTATCATGCGTTTAGTCAAGAAGTTTTTAGCCCCTGAGATTAGATGCATAACTATCTAAAAACATTTTATTTAAACGAAAGAAACCCCTGCGCTTACATGATCGATGACGCGCAAGGACCGACCGACCGGACGTTAGACCGCCGCCTTTCCCTTCACCGCATGTCCGTCCAAATGATCCGGCTTCCCCCGGGGCGATCCGACCTTAAATTTAAAGCGTATCGAGGCTGGCTGACCGGCCAAGGCAGGGGCCGGCCGGCGGCAACGAAGACCGTGGCCGCGAGGCGCACCCGGCAGATATGGCAATACATCCGGATAAGGTCAAGTCTTCTTTTCGGTCGAAAAAGGCTTTTCAGTCAGGTTGCTGACCGGCCGGATATGCCCCGCAACATGACCTGAGAGGCCGTTTTGACAGCAACAACGAAGCACGACCGGACCACGCCGAGATGGCGCAATTCCCATTGTTTAAAAAGGGGTCATAAAAACCATCATGACGGTTGTGTAATCAGCGCAAGATACGGCGCCCAAGGGCTGAGGCGTGAGGCGTACATCAGTACGCAGCAGCAACGAAGCGCGCCGGGCAACGCCGAGATTGCTCTTTTCTTATTGTCTTAAAAGGGTTTCACAAAAACCATCATGACGATTTCGTAAAAAGTGCAAGGTCAAGGCGCACAAATCCTGAGGCGCGAGGCGTACACCGGTACGCCGCAGCAACGAAGGATGCCGTGCAACACAGAGATTGCGCTTTTTACGGAATCGTCAAAGGATGACGACTTTCTTGACGGCCCTGACCACCTCCTCCGGGTCGTCGATCACCTGCAGGATGTCGATATCCTCAGGGGAGATCATCTCGTCATCCAGAAGACGGGCGCGTATCCAGTCCACCAGGCCGCTCCAGTAGTCGCTCCCCACGAGGACGACCGGCAGCGGGCGGATGCGCTGGGTCTGGATCAGAGTGACCGCTTCGAACAACTCGTCCAGGGTGCCGAAGCCTCCCGGCATGATGACGTAGGCCATGGCATATTTGACGAACATCACCTTGCGGATAAAAAAATAGTGAAAATTGAGCTGAATATTGGCAAAGGGGTTGGGGGTCTGCTCGTGGGGCAGATTGATGTTGAGACCCACCGACGTGCCGCCGGCTTCGGCCGCCCCCTTGTTGGCCGCCTCCATGATACCGCCGCCCCCGCCGGTGATCACAGTGAATTTCTCGCGGACAAAGGCGGCGGCCACCGCCACCGCCCGTTCATAGGCCGGATCGCCGGGAGGCGTGCGGGCGGAGCCGAAAATGCTCACGGCCGGTCCGATGTCGTGCAGGGCCTCAACGCCTTCCACGAATTCACCCATGATCCGGAACAGGCGCCATGACTCCCCCAGTTTCAGGTCATCGATCACGAACTGTCGTTCCATTGCCGATTCCTTTCCACGATTCAGGGTTGGCTGTCGATTTGAAAGCCGCCAGAACCCTCCAGCGGTGGCGGCATGATGAATGAGATCGGGATATTTCGCGGCTTTTCAAGCCGTAGTAATTCATTTTTAATGGGGATTTCAGCACCTTATTGCCAGAGGTCCATGCAGTGAGCGTGCGGCGGGTACGGCTGCCAGCGAAATCGATACCGACAAGGTTGATATCGATCGCGATTTCCGCTATAGAGTCGGTTTTTTAATTCGACCCGAAAACAATTTAAATGACGCCATCGCCAATGGGGCTGCAAAGAGAGCTGACCATTGTCAACGAACTCGGCCTGCACGCGCGTTCGGCTGCCAAAATAGCCGAAATGGCTCAGGATGCAAAGCATAAAGTCTGGGTGCGCTGCGGGGGCGAAACGGTAGATGCGGCCAGCATCATCGATATCCTCAGCCTGGGCGCCGCCTGCGGCAGCCGGATCGAGATCGAAATCGAAAGCGCCGAAGATGCGCCCGTGCTGAATGCCATTGCCGAACTGGTCGAAGCCGGATTCGGGGAATAAAAACCGACAATGTCAACACTGACCAAAGAAGTGCAACTCAGGGGAATCGGGGCCGCGCCGGGGATCTGCATCGGCAAGGCCTACCTCGTTGACCGCGAAGGGGTCGATGTGGTCCCCAAGTATTTCATCCGCGAAGACAAGATGCAGCGCGAGGTCAACCGCTTCAAGAAAGCGGTGGTCGACGCCAAGGAGGAACTGGCGCAGATTCTCGCCGGCATGCCCGAAGACCTACAGCACCAGACCAACATTCTTGAAACCCACCTCCTGCTCTTCGACGACAAAATGCTTTCCGGGCGCAGCATCCAGACCATCGAGCGTGACAAGGTCAACGCCGAATGGGCTCTCAAAAACGTGGTCGGCGAAATCAAGAGCATGTTCCAGACCATGGAGGACGATTACCTCAGGGAGCGGGTGTCCGACATTATCCAGGTCTCCGATCGCATCATGCACCAGTTGACGGGCGCCGAGCAGGTCAGGATCGCCGACATCGACAAACGCGTGATCCTCGTGGCCCGCGACCTCTCGCCGGCCGATACCAGTCAGATCCAGCTTGAACGCATCATGGGGTTTCTGACCGATATGGGCGGCAAGACCTCGCACACCGGCATCATTGCGCGAACGCTCGACATCCCCGCCGTCCTGGGGCTGGCCAACGCCACCGCCCTGATCCGCACCGACGACATCCTGATCGTCGACGGCACGGAAGGGGTCGTGATCGTCAACCCCGAAGATCACGTCCTGGTCGAATACGAGGAGCGCAAGGAACGCTACGAAGCCTATCGCGCGCGCATCATCCGCGAAAGCCACATCCAGGCCCGCACGGCCGATGAGCAGGACGTGGTGGTCCAGGGCAACATCGAGCTGCCCGAGGAGGTCGTTTCGGTCATCGACAATGGCGGGGACGGTATCGGCCTCTACCGCACCGAGTTCCAGTATATGAACCGCACCACCTTCCCGAGCGAGTTCGAGCTCTTCGACAGCTATCGCGACGTGGTCGAGGTGATGTTCCCCAAACCGGTCACCATCCGCACACTGGACATCAACGGCGATAAAGCCTTGAAATACGCTGACAATGGCAGCGAGATCAATCCGGTGCTGGGCCTGCGGGCCATTCGCTACTGCCTCCGGAACCGGGATGTCTTCCTTGCCCAGTTGCGGGCCATCCTGCGGGCCGCGGCCTACGGCAACGTGCGCATCCTGTTTCCGATGATCGCCAACTGCAGCGAGCTGGTCGAAGCCAAGGCCCTGCTCGACGAGGCCGCCGATTCCCTCGAAAAGGATGACAAGACCTACAACCGGGACATCGAGGTCGGTGTCATGATCGAGGTGCCCTCGGCCGTGGTCATGGCGGACCAGCTGGCGCGGATGTGCGACTTCTTCAGCATCGGCACCAACGACCTGATCCAGTACACCCTGGCCATCGACCGCGGCAACCGCCACGTGGCCTACCTTTACGACCCTCTGAATCCGGCCATCCTGCGCATGCTCAAACGCGTGGCCGACGAGGCCCGTAAAGCCGATATCCGCATCGCCATGTGCGGCGAAATGGCGGGCGAGCCGATCCACGTCCCGTTCCTGCTGGGGCTGGGCATCACCGAGTGGAGCATGAACCCTCATGCCATACCGGTGGTCAAACGCATCGTACGACGTCTTTCGTCCATCGACGCGCGCCGGTTCGTGGAGGAAGTCATCGATTTGAACGATGCCGAAGAAATCAACCGCCGCGTCGAGGAGCGCTACGGCCTGATTCTCAGCAACGGGCAAAACCGGGATTCATCCTGATACGCCCCGACGGGCGCGATCGCCACTTTATAGACCGAAGTCGGTCCCATGACATCCGAAGGCATCAAGATCATCGCCGAAAACCGCAAGGCCCGCCACGACTACTTCATCGAAGACACGTTCGAGGCCGGCATGGTCCTGCGCGGCACCGAGGTCAAATCCCTGCGGCGCGGCCGCTGCAATCTGCGCGACAGCTACGCCCGCATCCACAACGGTGAGGTCTGGGTGCATAACATGCACATCGGTCCCTACCCTTTTGCCTATTACAACAACCACGAGCCGCGGCGCACCCGCAAGCTCCTGCTGCACAAGTCCGAAATCAAAAAGCTCTACGGCAAGGTCAACGAATCCGGCTTCAGCCTCATCCCGGTGCGGATCTACTTCAAGAAAGGCAAGGCCAAACTGCTTCTGGCCCTGGCCAAGGGGAAGAAGAAGCACGACAAGCGCGAGACCATCCGGCGGCGGGAGGAGCAGCGGGATTTGCAGCGGGCCATGCGTCAATACCGCTAGTGTCCGCTCAGGAGGGGCATCTTTCGGCCCCGGGCGGCGTTCTCACCTCCTGGCCGTCCTCGACGTAGCCGGGCTACGCCTGCGGGGGCCAGTCGGCTGCGGCCTGGCCCGGAACCAAAATCTACCCCTCCTGAGCGGACACTTCACTTAAATGGGGCATCTTTGCCCCCCATGCGGCGTTCTCGCCTCCTGCGCGTCCTCGACATAGCTGCCAGGGGGCTTAGAAGCAAGCATCAGGTTGTCAGGCAAGACGCGGCGTGAGGGGGGAAGCGGAGCAACCACTGAGGTTGTGAGCACGCCCGCAAGCGCCAGCAACGCCGCATGGCGGTCTGAGGCGCCGCTTGTAAGCCCCCTGGCAGCTATGTCGAGGACGCGCAGGAGGTGAGAACGCCGCTCGGGGCAAAGATGCCCCAGGATACGGACAGGGTTCGATTGTGAGGGGTAGATTTGTGCCCCAGGCCAGGCCGCAGCCGACTTGACGCCCGCAGGCGTAGCCCACGCTACGTCGAGGACGGGCAGGAGGCGAGAACGCCGCATGGGGGGCAAAGATGCCCCATTTAAGTGAAGTGTCCGCTCAGGAGGGGTAGATTTTGGTTCCGGGCCA
>JASJCV010000115.1 GCA_030065275.1 Desulfobacterales bacterium
GAGATCATTTGCATCATCGGCGCCAACGGTGCCGGTAAGAGCACCACCCTGCGCGCCATTTCCCGATTGGTACCGGTGAAGGAAGGCTGCCGCATGACCTACGGCGACAAGAACCTTCTCGACTATCCGGCCGACAAGATCGTCAGCGAACTGGGGATCACGCATGTTCCCGAGGGGCGACGCCTGTTTGGCAACCTGACGGTCATGGAAAACCTGCACCTGGCCACTTTTGCCCGCAAGGACAAGGGCCGCATCCGCAACGACCTGGACCGGATGTTCGGTATTTTTCCCCGCCTCAAAGAGCGCGAAAACCAGAAGTCCGGAACGTTGAGCGGTGGGGAGCAGCAGATGTTGGCCATTGCCCGCGCGTTCATGAGCGGCCGCCGGGTCATGCTGCTGGACGAGCCGTCCATGGGATTGGCGCCGTTGCTGATGATGAACGTTTTCGAAGCCCTCAAGGAAATCAACCAGCAGGAGGGGACGGCCATCCTGTTGGTGGAGCAGAACGCCCGCCTGGCACTTCAGTTTTCAAACCGCGGCTATGTCCTTGAAAACGGCAACCTGGTCCTCGAGGGACCGAGCCAGAAACTGCTTGAAGACCCCGACGTCCAGAAAGCCTACCTCGGCGGCTGAAGCCTGTCCTCGTATCCCCGCGCGCTATCATCATACCGCCGCCCGGGTGGTTCGGTCCGCGGTATTGCGCCCCCCCGGGACCGCGTTGCTATCGATCGCCGCGACCTCTTCGCGGCACCCTTCTCGCGATCAACCTGCCTGCTTGTGGCAATTCGGAGGCGTGGCCATCGTTGGCTTGTCAATCGATCGGCTGGTGTATATCGTTTTACTCGATAAAGGGCGATGGCATTGATTCGCGGCCGGGGGTTTTTTTGAGGCCGTTAACCAACAGTGTCCCGTGGCCGCGGGACGCCGAATACCGCTGATAAGGGAGAGGGACATGACGTCAAACGCCGCCGCTGCCGTTTGGGGCGCCCTGGTCGCTGATTCACTGGCGCTTGGGGCCCACTGGGTTTACGACACGGGTCAGATCGACTCCCAGATCGGGAAGGTCGACCGTCTCATGGATCCGCCGCCCAATTCGTTTCACCCCACCAAAAAAAAAGGCGAGTTCACGCACTATGGTGATCAGGTCATGGTGTTGTTGGCATCCCTGGCGGATTCCGGCGATTTCCGTTTAGACGCCTTTGCCGATGCGTGGCGGGCGCATTTTGCCGCCTATGACGGCTATTTCGATCACGCCACCAAGGAGACCCTCAACCATTTCGACGCCGGTAAACCGGCAGGTGAAGCCGGCTCGCGGTCCACGGACTTGAGCGGTGCGGCGCGCATTGCCCCGCTGGTCTGCCGCTACGCGGATGACCCTTCGGGGCTGGTGGCGGCGGCCAGGTCCCAGACGGCAATGACCCACAACACGCCCGATGTGATTGATGCAGCCGAGTTCTTCGCCCGCACGCTGGTTGCGGTCGTGGCGGGCCACCCGCCGCTGGAAGCATTGACAGCCGTGCGGCGCGAGTATTTCGATCGCCCCCCTTTTTCCGCCTGGGTGCAGGCAGGGCTGGACAGCGCCGGTGCGTCCACCCGGTCGGCGATCCGGGGTTTTGGCCAGATGTGCGATGTCGGAGCGGGGTTTCCCGGTGTCGTTCATCTGATTGCCGCCCATGAAAACCGTTTCGAAGACGCCCTCATCGCCAATGTCATGGCCGGCGGCGATTCGGCCGCCCGCGGGCTTCTCGCGGGCGCCATTCTGGGTGCGGCTGGCGGTATGGATGGGATTCCCGGGCATTGGCGCGAGGCGCTCGTGTCCCGCAACCGCATCCAGGGCCTGCTCGACCAGATCACCGGGCCGGCGAGCCGGCGGGCGGAAACGTGAGAATGGTGGCGTGAGCCCGCTATGAAATGGGTGCTGATCATATTGGCGCTGCTTTATCTGATCAACCCGTTCGATCTGCTGCCGGACTTCCTGGTGGGGGCCGGGTGGCTGGATGACCTGGCCGTTTTGGGCGTGATCGGCTATTGGCTCTACCGTATGGGTTATCGCGGGTTTCCATTCGCCCATCGAAAGAACGACCGCGTTGAGGAGGATACGCCGTCCGCCGAGCCGGATGCACGTCCGGACACGCCCCACGAAGTGCTGGGCGTCGGGCCCGATGCCAGCCAGCAGGAGATTCGCCGGGCCTATCGCCGTCTGGCCGCTCAGTACCACCCGGACAAGGTGGCTCACCTGGGGGAGGAGATCCGTCGTCTGGCGGATGCGAAATTCAAAACGATCCAGTCCGCCTACGAAACGCTGAAGCGCCCCTGACCGGCGAGGGTCAGTCCGCTTTGATCAGCATGGTGGCTGGATCGAATCGCAGTTGGGTATCATGGCTGGCACCGGCAATCCCTTTGAGCTGACGGATGTGGATATCCTTGCCGTCGGGTAGAAGCTGCAGGACGATGTCAAACAGATCCTGAATGTCACCCAACTGGGGCGGCATGCCGTCCGGATCGGGGTCTTCATGCCGATGGGTCCGCACCGTGAACCAACTGCGCAGGCCGGTTTCGCTGCACAGGCCCTTGAGGTCTTCGAGCAGGGCGCCCATACCGCTATCAAAGGGCAGGCCGTCGATGATCAGCGTCTGCGGGTGAAAGATGCCTTGCTCGGTGAGGTCGGTCAAACGCTCGCGCAGTTTCGGAACGCTGAACCCTTCCACCTTGAAAGTCATAATGAAGCGGTGGGGCAGCAGGCTGTCCCACAGTTCGGGCGTCGGCATGGCCTGGCGGCTATGGGCCATCAGGTTGAAGACCTCCTGGTACCAGAGCGTGACCTTGTCCACCGGGTCGTCGAGACTGATATGCAGAACATTGCGGTCACGCAGCATCGTGTGCAGGGCGATCTGGACCAGAAATGCGGTCTTGCCCAAACCGGCTCTTGCCAGAATGGCGCCGAAAGCGCCGTCGGCGAGGATGTCCTCGCTGCCATATCCCAGCTGGCGCAAAGGGTTGCGCATCATTAGGTCTTTTTTCATCATGGTCAGACTCCTTTGGCGAATGGCAATGACGTTGGGCGGCGGCGAGATTATCCCGCCACGCCGCGCGTCATGATCCGCAGTTGATGGAGACCGGTCCGGCGGTTGAATCCTGGTTAGCATCGGCAATTTCGAATGCTTGCTGGGCGCTGCGCCGGCATCGACGGTACGAACGCTGATGAGATGAAACCGCTGCCGCGTTCCCCTGCCGTCAGGCAACTTTTTTCTTGTCTTCGCTGCGTTTCTTGGCAATTTCCTCCGCCACCGACTGGGGGACTTGTCGATAGGTGGCAAATTCCATCGTGAACTGGGCCTTGCCCTGGGTCAACGAGCGCAGCACCGTCGAGTAGCCGAACATCTCGGCGAGCGGGACCTGCGATTCGATCACCGTCATCACGCCCTCGTCCTGGGAGCCGACGATCATCCCCCGGCGCTGGTTCAAGGATCCCATCACCGCGCCTTGAAACTCGGTGGGCGTTTCCACCACCACCTTCATGATCGGCTCCTGGATGACCGCTTTGGCCTTGGCGTACGCCTGCAGGAAGGCCCCGCGGGCAGCCGCCTGGAAGGCTTTGTCCGAAGAGTCCACGGCGTGTGAGGCGCCGTCGGTGATAACCGCTTTGACGCCCGTGACCGGAAACTCCATTTTAGGCCCTTTGGCCAGGCACCGGCGGAAGCCCTTTTCGCACGATGGAATGAACTGGGTCGGGATGGCCCCGCCCACGATCTGGCTCTCGAAAGCGAACTCCTCGTCCGCCATGGGCTCCAGATACCCGGCCACGCGGCCGTACTGCCCGGCGCCACCGGTCTGCTTTTTGTGGATATAGTCGAACTCGGCCTGGGCGGTGATGGTTTCGCGATAGGCGACCCGGGGCTGCCCGGTTTCAACCACGGCGCTGTATTCACGCTTCATGCGCTCGATGTAGACTTCGAGGTGCAGCTCGCCCATGCCCGAAATGATCGTATCGCCGGTCTCGGCACTGACGTGGGTCTTGAAGGTGGGGTCTTCCTTGGTAAAGCGGTTCAGCGCCTTGGACATGTTGATTTCAGCCTTGTGATCCACCGGTTTGACTGCCAGCGAGATGACCGGCTCGGGGACGAACATCGACGTCATGGTCAGATCGAGACCGGGGGCCACGAAGGTGTCGCCCGACGCACAATCGATTCCGAAAAGCGCACCGATATAGCCGGCCGGGATGGCTTCGATATCTTCCATCTGGTCGGCGTGCATGCGGACCACCCGCCCGATCTTGACCTTCTTCCCGGTGCGCACATTGATGACGGTGTCGCCCTTGGTCAGGCGACCCTGATAGACGCGGATATAGGTCAGTTGGCCGTACTGGCCGTCTTCGAGCTTGAAGGCCAGGGCCACGAGCGGTGCGTCGTTCTGGCTGGCCAGAACGACGGGCGCCTCGTCGTTTTCCGTGTCCAGCGCCACATTCTCGATTTCTTTGGGGCAGGGCAGGTAGTTGTTGACGGCATCCAGCAGCAATTGGACGCCCTTGTTTTTGTACGCCGAACCCATCATGACCGGGGTGATCTCGCGAGCCAGCACACCGGTTCGCAGCGCGCTGATCAGCAACTCCTCCTCAATATTTTTCTCCTCCAGCACGGCCTCGGTGAGTTCATCGGAAAACATGGTGGCGGCGTCGATCATTTCATCGCGGCGCTGCTGGGCCTCTTCGCGAAGGTTTTCAGGAATGGCCTCAACCCGGAGGTTTTCGCCGTTATCCCCGTCGAAATAAACAGCCTGCATGGCAACCAAATCGACAACGCCTTCGAAATCGGCCTCCAATCCGATGGGGATTTGCAGGGCCACCGCGTTGTGACCGAGTTTGTTGCGCAACTGGTCGACAACCCGGAAGGGGCTCGCGCCGCTGCGATCGCACTTGTTGATGAAAGCGATCGAGGGGACTTTGTAGCGCTTCATCTGCTGGTCGACGGTGATCGACTGCGACTGCACGCCACCGACCGAACACAGCACCAGGATGCCCCCGTCCAGGACGCGCAGGGAGCGTTCGACCTCAATGGTGAAATCGACATGCCCCGGCGTGTCGATGATATTGATTTCATGGCCCTGCCACTCGCAATACGTTGCCGCCGAAGCAATCGTGATGCCGCGCTCTTTTTCCAGTTCCATCGAGTCCATGGTTGCCCCCACGCCGTCTTTGCCTTTGACGTCGTGAATGGCATGGATGCGCTGGGTGTAGAACAGGATGCGTTCGGTTAGGGTGGTTTTACCGGAATCGATATGCGCACTGATACCGATGTTTCTGACTTTGTCGATGTCCTTTTTCATTGCTCTGACCTCAGATGGTAAATTGTTGCTCGGTGCTGCCCGTCTTGGGCATGCCGGCATGAGGCGGTGGTGATTGCCTTAAAAAAAAACCTCCACTCGCACAAGCCCGAGTGAAGGATTAACGACCATAATTATTAAAACCTAATAAAAATACCATAAGGATTCTATTTGTCAATTAAAAAAATGGATTCGTAAAAAGTCAAGTTTAGGGGGTTTCGCTAACAGTTCGAGAGCAAGGCTTGCGAATCACGGGGAATGAAGAATACTCCCGGTACGCTGCAATGACGGGAGATGAAGCGTAACGCCGCCATCGGACTTTTTTACGATGCCGCAAAAAAAGAGCGGCTGTCATGGGGGGGTGACGCTCAAGCGCGTTTGGGGCGTCGGCGGCATTTGGCCAGCGGGCGGGGACTCAATAGAACGTAGGTGGCGCCGGCCCCGCCGTCGCAGGGGCGGGCGCTAGCATAGGCCAGGACCCATTTGCGCCAAATGCCGCTGGTGAGCCAGTGCGGTATTTTGGATTTAAGCACTGGTTTCGAGGTGGAGGAAAGACCGCGGCCGTGCACGATCAGAACGGCGGAATGGCCCCTGCGCACGGCGTCAGTGAGAAAAGCGTTCACCGCGATGCGGGCCTCCCGGGCCGTCATGCCATGAAGATCGATATGGGCCTGAATGGAGAACGTCCCGTTGTGAAGTTCACGGGCGATGCCTGCCGGCACACGATGCCCCGTTCCCTCGATGTATTCGGGTGTGTCGGCCACTCGGTAGCCACGCCCGGTGCGCACCAGTTCGCGCAGGGCGTTCAAGGTATCGTCCGGCTCCGGCATTTGCCGCTGAGCGGGCGATTGCGGCGGGCCGTGGGGCGGTGTCGTGGTTTGCTTGAGGGGGGTGACGTCGGCCATGGCCGTGGCGAACAGTTGGTCGTCTTGATCGCCATCGACTTTTTTCGGATCGGGTAGTGAGAATCGCACCGCCGGTAATGATTCCACGGGCACCGCGTTTTGCCGCAGCATCTGTTTGAGGTGCCTGAAAGGTTTGAATGCGCCGGCGGTTTTCATATTCAAGGTTTCCTGTCAAAATCCGATGAACACTAACATTATATAGCATGATGGGCGGATATGGAAATGAACACGAGATTAGACGGTCAAAGACCCCCCGGCCGCACGCGGCGATGATCGGCCGACCATGATGGGGCTGACGAACCATCTTGACTAACTGTTTGATGTGAGTTGGAATAGATTCGTTTATTGTTCGTGCTGATGCTCTGCTGCGTGGCCCGGCTCGACGCCCCGCCGCCATCGGCAGCCCCCTGCTATACCGGGTTCAGGAGCGCCTGAAATGGATATCAACGAGTATTGCTCGAAAAAGATGCTGACCGCGGAAGCGGCGGTATCCCGAATCAAACGCGGCAGCCGGGTATTCATCGGCACGGGTTGCGGTGAACCCCAGTATCTCATTCGGTCCCTGGTAAAAGACCAAAGCATGCAGGATATCATGCTTTACCAGATGCTTTCCTCGACATTGGCGGATTATGTCGAGAATCCCGATTTTCTGGAGCGCTTCGCGCTGAAGCTGTTTTTCATCAGCAAAGCCATGCGCAAAGCCGCCTTCGAGGGGCGGATCGACTATCTTCCCGCCTATCTATCTCAGATTCCAAGGCTTTTTTCGAGTCATCGCATCGGCCTGGATGTGGCCCTTGTCCAGGTCAGCCCGCCGGACAAGTTCGGCTATTGCAGTCTCGGTGTCTCCGTTGACATCACGCGATCCGCCATGGAGCATGCCCCGCTGGTGATCGCTCAGGTTAACCCGCGAATGCCGCGCACCTGGGGGGACAGTTTCGTGCATGTCGATCAGATCGATCATTTTGTCTGGCACGAGGAGTCGCTGGTGGAAACCACGATGGGCGTCGAGGAGAACCAGATCGCCCTGCGCATCGGGCATTTCGTATCCGAATTGGTCGAGGATGGCGCCACCCTGCAAATCGGGTTCGGCTATCTGCCCAACATGATTCTGCGCTACCTGGACCAGAAAAATGACCTGGGCGTCCATACCCAGTTGGTCACCGACGGGCTGATGCCGCTTTTTGAAAAAGGCGTCGTCAACAATCGTAAAAAGACATTGCTGCCCGGGCGCGTCGTCGCTTCCTTGTGCATGGGCAGCGAGCGCCTCTACCAGTTTGTCGACAACAATCCGGCCTTTTATTTTCGCTCCTCGGAGTTCGTCAACGATCCGACCGTCATCGCCCGCAATGACAATTTGATCTCCATCAGTTCCGCCCTGGAAGTTGACCTCACCGGCCAGGTCTGCTCCGACTCCATGGGGCACCTATTCTATAGCGGGATCGGCGATCAGGTCGATTTCCTGCGCGGCAGCGCCATGTCCAAGGGGGGGTTTTCAATCATCGCCCTGCCGTCCACGGCCCGCAACAACGCCGTTTCGCGCATCGTGCCCTACCTCAGCCAGGGCGCCGGCGTCGCCACGACGCGGGCGGACGTCAACTTCGTGGTGACCGAATACGGCATTGCCGAGCTCCAGGGCAAGAGCATCTATCAGCGCGTCATGGAACTGGCGCAGATTGCCCACCCCAAGTTTCGCGACGAACTGATCCAGGACGCCAAGCGGCGTCATTACATCTTTGCCGATCAGTTGCCCCCGGCCCAGGAAGATCTTCTCTTTCTCGAAGGCTATAAAAGCACACTTGATCTCGCCAAGGGCCGCAAGGTTCACTTCAGGCCCTTGCTGCCGTCGGATGAGTTCGCCTACCGCAATTTTTTTTACTCGCTGCATGAAAAGACCATCTATTACCGGTTTTTTTACCAGATGAAGCTTTTTTCCCACGAAGTCATCCAGAAGCAATGGTCGGCCGTCGATTATCGCAAGAACATGTCCATGGTTGGTTTCGTGCAGCGCCACGGGCATCAGGAAATCGTGGCGATCGGCACATACGCTCAGGAGAGCGACGAAAAGGCCGAGGTCGCTTTCGTCGTGCGGGAGGATTTCCAGGGAATGGGGATCGCCTCCTATCTGCTGAACAACCTCGAGGATATCGCCAAAGAAAACGATTACCGCGGCTTCGTGGCAACGGTCTTGCCCGAAAACCGGACCATGCTCGCTATTTTTCGTCGACGCTATCCAAACGCCACTTTCTCGCGCACGGGCGGCAATGAGGTGCGCGTGATCATGCCATTCGATGAAGAAGCAAACACTCCAGCCGGGAATGGAGAAGAAGCGGATGGGAAATCGCCTTAGAAGACCGATGCCTCCAGCGGTCCGTTCAAGCTTCGTCGGGAAGGGAAAAATAGAAATTTTGCTTGATAAAACAGGCTTTTTTGTATAATTATGAGAAGTTATGGGGTGACATGTGCGGTCCGCCCAACGGCCGCCGCGGCGAACGGGCCCTTTCTGTAGTCGGCCGGCGGCGGCTGGAACGCGGGCGGCGGGCCGACGCTTGGCGGCAAATAAATTGCGAAGCGGTTCGCTTCCTAAAATATTCAGAGGAAGGAGCACCCATTGTCCTATACGCTTGGTCAACAACAGTTAGACAACATCGACGAGATATTGCAAACGGATTTGATTGACATCGGTGTTCATTGTGTTTTCTTGATCGACATGTCCGGCAATATCATCGCCAGCCTTGATGACGGCGAAAACAAACACGACATCTATTCGCTGGCCGCGTTGGCGGCCGGCAACTTCGGTGCGGTCAGTGCCATGGCGAAAATCGTCGGAGAGGGCGAGTTTTCCCTGCTGTTTCATAAGGGTAAAAAGGAGAACATCCACTTCAGCAAAGTGCTGACGGAATTTCTTCTCATTACCTTGTTCGGCAATGATCTCTCCCTCGGTTTTTTAAGACTCAAAGTTGCCGAATCGGTTGAAAAAATTAAAAAAATTCTGGAGCCGATCCATACGCCCTAAGCCGGAGCGGATGAGCAGCCCAACAACCACCACGCGGAAAGACCGGATAAAACCACATGGCCTTTGTAAATTTGAAAAAGCGCGAAGTTCAGGTAAAAATTGTGTATTACGGCCCAGGCCGCGGCGGCAAAACCACCAATCTGGAGTATATATACGGAAAGTTCAACGATCGCATCCAGAC
This sequence comes from Desulfobacterales bacterium, assembly GCA_030065275.1. Taxonomy (GTDB): domain Bacteria; phylum Desulfobacterota; class Desulfobacteria; order Desulfobacterales; family UBA5852; genus JABZFP01. The sequence continues at coordinate 9,419 of JASJCV010000115.1, forward strand.
CGAAATGGTCACGGTCAAAACCCATGGCGACCGGACACTCTTTTTTGACTTTCTTCCCATCGATATCGGCAAGATTAACGGCTACACTGCGAAAATGCAGCTTTATACGGTTCCGGGGCAGGTCAAATACAATGCCACCCGTCGACTGGTCCTGCGCGGCGTCGACGGCATTGTCTTTGTCGCCGACTCAATGGCCGTCCGTCGCGAGAAAAATATTTTGTCGCTGAAAAACCTCCACGAGAACCTGAAGAACTATAAAAAAAGCATCTTCTCGATTCCGTTGGTTTTTCAATACAATAAAGTCGACCTGGCCGAACAGGGAATCCCCATTCTGCCGTTTGCCACTATGGAAAAGGACCTGAACAGCCAACTGAAACGCCCGGCTTTCGAGGCCAGCGCCGTAACCGGGACGAATGTTGTGTCCACGCTGAAAAAAATAATTACCATGACCATGAGTTCGATCAAAGACGAACTCAAATAGGAGGTGTGTCTTGAGCGAAGAAGCAAGCGGCGGAAAGGTTGACAGTGAACTGGCCGACCGCCTCGATACGTTGTTCGACGAGGATGCCGAGGAACCCGCCGTTCAGTCCGGTGAAGCCGACGACCCTCTCGACGAGCTCAAGTCGCTCGTCATGTCGATTGAGTGGGAAATTACCGATGATCTGATGGGCCGTTTCGTCGCTCAGGTGGAAACCCTCAAAAGTCGCTACAAGGAAGACCGTATTCTGGTGATGTTTCTTCAACTGCTGGGTTCCCTGGGGCTTTACGTGAAGTCCAACAAAGGCAATGCGCACCCGGCGGCGTTCAGCCTGTTGAATTCGGTTTACACCAGTTTCGCCAAGGCTGCCATGCCCGGAAAAATCAGTTCGTCCGAGAAGAAAAAACTGCTTTACCTCGAACTGAACAAATACAAGGAGTTGAAGGAGCAAATCGGGTTTTCACGCGATGCGGGGCAGGAAGCGCCAAGGGCCAAGAAATCTCCGGCGCCGGAGGCCGATGCCGGGCCAAGCCCCCCAAATGCTTCGCCGGAAGGCCCTGAGGGTCTATTTGACGAAGCGCCGGCTCAGCCGTCGACCGGGATTACGCCCCAAGAGTTCGAAGCGGCGATCCAGGACCTGAAACGGCTCATTCGGGATGAATTTCAGAAATTGCGGGAAGCGCTGCTTGATGCGGAAAGCCGCTGATCTGGCGAACGCGTTGGGGGACGCGTCTATTAGCTCGGGAGGGACGTGATGGATTTTACATCCGGCGATATTTCCGCCTTGGTATTCAAGCCTGTCGTGAAGGACGATCTCGGCAACTTTTCCCTTGACGGACATATGTTGGGCGTTTTGATGGCGCTGGACGGCAAACTCACGCTTGGCCAGGTTGCCCAGCGAGCAGGACTGAACATGGCCAATCTGCGCGAGGCCGCCTCCAAGCTGCACAAGCTGAGACTGATCGAATCCGTTGACCGGGCAAGCAACACGATCGATCAAGACTTCGTTCATTTCCTGATCGCCGAACTTTCGCTGGCCCTTGGTCCCCTGGCGGAAGTGATCGTCGAGGACGGTGTCGAGGACCTGGGCTACACGCTGCAGAATTTCCCTGCGCAGAGGTCGGCGGAATTGATCAATCTGCTGGCGCAGGAAATTCAACGGGACCAGAAAAAATCTGAATTCAAGCAGAACATGGTAAAAAAGATACAGGAAAAAGGGTATTAAGGCCATTTGGGGCCGCAGGTGGCAGGGGACCCAATGGTCCTGCGGCCTTTCCACGCGACCGCGGCGGGCCACCATAGTTTTATAAAAAGAGCTGTTTCGCAACCTGAGAATGGTTCTCTGCAAGGAGTGATACAATGATCGTCATCTGTG
>JASJCV010000116.1 GCA_030065275.1 Desulfobacterales bacterium
CCCCGCTCAAGATCGAACGCGGCCTCAACGCCCTGTGGACCAACGGGGGCCTGATGTACACCCCGCCGTTCAAATAACCTGGGCCGGATCGTTGTATCCTGACGACTAGCGACAAAGCTGCCCTGCCGCGCCCATTTGAGCGCGGCAAGGCAGCTTTGCTTTTTTCAGCCCGCCGCCACTGCTGAGCATTGGTCTGAATCCGAAGGGAACGAGGCGCTTAAACCGCCATGACGCCGACCCAAGCCACCAATGCCGGGGGGGAGACCTCCGGGAAGACGCCCCTGCTCTACGACCCCAAGGTCCGCGGCATCCTCTACCAGATCGGCGTCCTCGCCATGGTGGGGCTTTTGAGCTGGTACCTCATGAGCAACACCCTGGCCAACCTCGAACGCCAGAATATCGCTACCGGCCTGGGTTTTCTGGAAAAACAATCCTCGTTCGAGATCGGCGAGTCGCTGATTTCCTACTCGGCCGCCGACACCTATTTCAAAGCCCTGCTGGTGGGTGCCCTCAACACGCTGCTGGTCTCGTTTATCGGCATCGTCCTCACGGTGGTCCTGGGTACCTTCATCGGTATCGCCCGACTTTCCACCAACTGGCTGGTCTCGCGGATGGCGGCCGTTTACATCGAGGTCTTCCAGGACATCCCGATTTTGCTCCAGCTTTTTTTCTGGTACGCCTTCTTTTACGAGATTCTACCCGGCCCGCGCCAGGCCCTGAACCCGTTCAATGGGGTTTTCATCTGCAACCGGGGATTGATCTTCGGCATTCCGGCGGCTCACCCGGCCTTCATGTACATGGGCATCGCCTTCGTTGCCGCCATCGCGGCCGTCTGGGCGCTGAAGCGCTGGGCCCGGGCGCGACAGGCCCGCACCGGGCAGGCCTTCCCGACCTTCAAGGTCGGGGTGGGTATCCTGATCGGCCTGCCGATCGTGACCTGGTGGCTGGGCGGCGCCCCGACCGCCATGGACGTTCCGGCACTGAAGGGGTTCAATTTCCGGGGCGGGGTCAGCGTGAGCCCGGAATTCACCGCCCTGCTGCTGGGGCTGGTGCTTTACACAGCGGCTTTCGTGGCCGAAGTCGTACGCGCCGGGATCCAGTCGGTCAGCCGCGGGCAGACCGAAGCCGCGCTTTCCATCGGCCTGCGGGCCGGGCAGGTGCTGAACCTCGTGATCCTGCCCCAGGCCCTGCGGGTGATCGTGCCGCCGCTGACCAGCCAGATGCTCAACCTGACCAAGAACAGTTCGCTGGCCGTGGCCATCGGCTACCCTGACTTCGTGTCCGTGGCCGGCACGACCATCAACCAGACCGGCCAGGCCATCGAGGGCGTGGGGCTGATCATGGCGGTCTACCTGATTTTCAGCCTTTCGACCTCGGCCTTCATGAACTGGTACAACAAGAAGATCAAACTGGTGGAGCGCTGATACGGTGATGAACGCCGCCCCGACCGACCTCCAACCCACCGAGACCCTCAAGCCCCCGGCCGCCAGCGTCGGCGTGCTGGGCTGGCTCAGGACCAATCTTTTCAGCACCTGGTACAACTCGCTGTTGACCCTCGCGGTGATCTACCTGCTGTGGGTCTCCATACCGCCCTTCGTCCGCTGGGCCTTCGTGGACAGCTTCTGGACGGCATCCGGCAAGGAATGCCTGGAGGCGGACACCGGCGCCTGCTGGTCGATCATTCCGAACAACATCCGCTTCATCATGTTCGGTTTCTATCCATACGCTGAGCAGTGGCGGCCCGGGCTGGCCGTGGTCCTTCTGGTGGGTCTTCTGGTTTTCAGCCAGTTTCGCCGCAACTGGAAGAAATCGCTGCTCTACTACTGGCTGGCGGGCCTCGTCATCATGGGCATCCTGATGAAGGGCGGGCTGGGCCTGGCCCCGGTGGAGAGCACCAAGTGGGGCGGTCTGCCGCTGACCCTTCTGCTGTCGGTCTTCGGCCTGACCGCGGCCTATCCCCTGGGCATCGTCCTGGCCCTGGGCCGCCAGAGCCGCCTGCCGGCCATCCGCTCGCTCTGCGTGGTCTACATCGAGCTGATTCGAGGTGTTCCCCTGATCAGCCTGCTGTTCATGTCATCGGTGGTCTTCCCGCTTTTTCTGCCCGAGGGCGTGACCGTCAACAAGATCCTGCGCGCCCAGGTGGCGATTATTCTATTCACCGCGGCCTATATCGCCGAAGTGGTCCGCGGCGGCCTGCAGGGCATGGCCCGCGGCCAGTACGAGGCGGCCGAATCCCTGGGGCTCAATTACTACCAGACCATGCGGCTGATCATCCTGCCCCAGGCGCTCAAGATCGTGATCCCGCCCTCGGTGAGCATCCTGATCTCGGCTTTCAAGGACACCTCGCTGGTGGTGATCATCGCCCTTTACGACCTGTTGAAAACCACCCAGGCCGTGCTGGGCAATCCCGAGTGGATGGGGTTCTCGGCCGAGGCTTACATCTTCATTGCTCTGGTGTATTTTGTCTGCTGCTACTACCTGTCCAGCTTCAGCCGCAAGATCGAGCGCGAACTGGACACGGGTTACTGAAACCGGGCCCCCGGGCCCCTTGCAACGCCTGAGAGAAGTCGATCATGAATCCAGATGCCCAGACCGATTTCGGCAACGACGCCATCGAGGACCCGATCATCGAGATCACCGGAATGCACAAGTGGTTCGGGGAGTTCCACGTGCTTCAGGACATCGACCTCAAGGTCGGCCGCCAGGAGCGCATCGTCATCTGCGGCCCCTCGGGATCGGGTAAGTCCACGCTGATCCGCTGCATCAACCGCCTGGAGGAACACCAGCGCGGCCAGATCGTGGTGGACGGCATCGAGCTGACCAACAACATCAAGAATATCGAAAAGATCCGGGCCGAAGTCGGAATGGTCTTCCAGCACTTCAACCTCTTCCCCCATCTGACCATCATCGACAACCTGACCCTGGGCCCCATCTGGGTGCGCAAGGTGCCGCGCAAGGAGGCCGAGGACACCGCCATGCACTATCTGGAAAAAGTGCGCATCGCCGAGCAGGCCCAAAAATTCCCCGGCCAGCTCTCCGGCGGCCAGCAGCAGCGTGTGGCCATCGCCCGCAGCCTGTGCATGGCCCCCAAGGTGATGCTCTTCGACGAGCCGACCTCGGCCCTGGACCCTGAAATGATCAAGGAAGTGCTCGACGTCATGATCGACCTGGCGCGCGAAGGCATGACCATGCTCGTGGTGACCCACGAAATGGGTTTCGCCAAGAGCGTGGCCCACCGCGTGCTCTTCATGGACTACGGTCAGATCGTGGAGGCCAACAACCCGGAAGACTTCTTCAACAACCCCCAACACGACCGCACCAAGCTGTTCCTCAGCCAGATTCTTTAGGCGCTAAACTTGTTTGAAAATTTATAACCCCGCTGTCGATTTGACAGCGGGGTTATATCTTGAATGCGCTTTTATCAGAACTGTTCAACCCCGCATGGCGCTTCCGGAAATTTAAAAATTGAGGGCGTCCCCTATTTTCTGATGTGTGGATTCTTCGCGCGACCGCGATCATTCGGAGGCCTGACGCAGGTGTTTGACCCGGGCCAGGGCGAAATCATACTCGATGCGGTAGTCCATGTAGGAGCCTAACGCCTCGCGGTAATGGCGGATGGCGCCGGGAATGTTGTCATGCCCTTCGGCCCACAGACCCAGGACGGTGTTTCCGGTCAGCAAATAAGCCGGGTGTTCCTCGGCCCGGTCGACGATGTCTCCCTGCCGGTGGGGTTCAATCAGGCTTGCAGCCAGGCTGCGGTACCAGGGATCGGGGATGCGGTCGTGATAGGCGGCCAGGGCTTCGCGGGCCCGTGTCGTCTGCCCCTGCATCTTCAGGATCTCGGGTTCGAGCAGGCCCAGGCTCAGCTTGCCGGGACTGAGCCGGCCGGGCAGGGCCAAGAACTCCCGGATGTAGCCCAGGGCCGCCTCCCAACGCCCGACCATGGCGCTATGGTACGCCAGGGCGATCAGCAGGTCGTGGTTGTGTGCATCCTGGGCTCGGATGGTTTCCAGTATTTGCAGGCTGGCCTCTGGGCCGGCCGCCGAATGCCGGAGCGCCGCCAAGGGGGCGGCCAAACGGCGCTTGTGCTCATTCCAGGCCGCGATTGCATCGTCCATGCGCCGGTAGAAAGCCGCAACCTGCTGACGGTAGGCACGGTTCAAGACCGGATCGGTAAGCTGGGCCTCGCGCGCCTGCTGGAGACCGTCCAGTCTCGCCAGGGCCAGGTAGAGTCCCCAATTGTCAGGATCGGCCTTTAGTACAGCGGTTTCCAGGAGGGTGCGAGCCGCAGCCCCCTGTCCCCGGCTTTCAGCGACAAGGCCGGCCATCAGATGCAACCAGCTTTTTTCCGATGCCGTGTAGCCGCCCGCAAGGACGCCATGCGTGTCGACCTCGCCGGTCAGGATCCGGGCCAGGTAGCCGATAAATTCATCTTTCGAACGCCAGTCCAGTGCCGTCAGGGGCTGCCGCTGGGCGCTGACCGCCAGCTGTCCCTCGAAACGGTCGATCACCAGGAGCAGGAGCCGCGTCAGGTTGCTGTTCGGATCGATGGAGAGAAATTTCTCGAACAGTCGCCGGCCACCGTCATGATCACCGGCGCAGAGGTGCATCATGGCGGCGGCCATGATGAGGGGCGGGGTGGGCGCCGCAGCCAGTTCTTCGGCCGCAAGAATTCTCGCCCGGCCCCATTCGCGGCTGCGCGCCAGTGACATGATCCGTCCCAGGCGCGCTTCCAGGGCAAGATCCAGTTCGCCGTTCCACTTGGTGGCACCCGCCTTGAGCTCTGCCACGAAGGCCGCGGCCTCGTTGATGGGCAGCACCAGGCCGATGTCCGAAAGGGGGGTGGCCGCCGGGGTCGGCCCCAGGACCCTGCCCTTGGCCACGCTGGTGGCGATCCCGACAACCCGGCCCCGCGCATCGATGAAGGGACCGCCGCTGTTGCCGGAATGGATGGAAGTGTCCACCTGGATCATCTTCCCGAAGGTGCGGCGGACGTGACCGCTTGTAACGCTGACATTGACGGTGGCGGCCTGGGTGCTGCTGCCCAAGGGAAAGCCCAGGGTGATCAGGGGCGCTAGTTTGGGAATGGCGGCCGACTCGAAATCGGCGGCCAGGGGCAGCGATACCAATCCCGGCGGAACGGCGTCGATTTTAAGAACGGCAAAGTCGTCTCCCAGAGGGGAACGCAGGCGCTCCGCGGTTTCAGCCGGTATGGGCGCCACGCCCGCGATACGCACCCGGCGCGCCCCGCGGGTGCTGAAGGCGGCCTCGGTGCGGTAGATGTCTTCTACCGAGGCCTCCTCGGACAGGGCTGGTAGGCGGTTGAATGCCCGCTGACCTTCGAACCACAGGAACATCCGGTAGACCAGATCGAGTTTTCCAGGCTGTCGGCGCAGCACGGTGATAGCCCTCAACAGGCGGGCATCGGCCAGCCAGGGGCAGGCCACGTGGCGGTTGGTCAGGAGATAGCCCTGGGCATCCGCGAGGAAAGCGGTCCCTTCGGAGCGGCTGTGATACACCTCGCGCCCTTCCAGCTCGAGGCCGTAGTCAACGACCACGAAGGCCACCGAAGCGGCGTACCGGTTGGCATAACCCTGCAGGACGACCTCGGTTTCCCGATTGCGGAATCCCAAATAATACCACAGCAAGCCGCCCACAGCGATCAGGAGGGTCAGCAGAAAGATCAGCAGGCCCAGCCGCAGGTTCAGGCGCCGCAGGGTGCGGACCGCAGCGTCGGGGGCTTCGCCCGCGCCCCTCGCTTCTTCGGCAACCTCCCTTTCGGTGGCACGCCCCAAAACGGTGGCCACTTCGGCCATGCTGCTCGGCCGAAGGTCCGGCGTCTCGCTCAGCATCAGCCGCACAAGGGTGCAAATTTCCTGGGGCACCGGCAGGTTCTCAGCTCGCGCCGCGAGATCGGCGGTATCCGGGTCGGCTGCCAGGATCTCGACAAACACCTTCCCCAGAGACCAGATGTCGCTGCGGTAATCGAGGGGGCGCTGGTGGACGATGTCCGGGTGAAGCGCCAGCAGCCGCGCCAGCATCGGGCCGGGTCGATCCATTCGCGGATCGAGAAACCGCGAGAGCTTGTAATCGATCTTGACCTTGAGCCCTTCGGAGGCGTCTTCGTAGACCAGAATGTCGTCCAGGATGAGGTGCGGAATGATGTGGCCGATGCGATGCAGGCCTTCGAGGATCCTGGCAATGCGGGCCAACAGGTCCAGCCCGGTCTGGTTCTCGTGCAACCGGCCCGAAGCCAGCAGCGATCCCCAGCTCAGGGTCTCGACCCATTCGCTGATGCGGTACCAGAGCCCCTCTTCGGACTGACGAATGGCCAGATGACGCACGAAATAGCTCTCGGGCAGTTCCTGAAGTTCATCCAGCTCGCGTTTGAGCCGGTTGGCCAGCCGGTTGTCGACACCGGCCGGCGGGGTGAATATACGGATCGCCACCGGTTCCGGTTCGTCCTCGCGCCGGGCCTTGCACAGGATGCTGGCATACCCCTCCCTTACCACCTCTATAATCCGGTAGTCGTCAATGGCCGTGCGCCCGGCCGCCACCTCGGCCCCACAGGCGGGGCAGGTAATGACGGCCTCGGCCACGACCTGACCGCACTGGATGCAGATCTTCATGGATGCCCCCCTCGGGCAGGTGACCGAAAAAGGCTTCTTGGCAGCAGCAGCCCAGGACGCCGTTAACTCCCTAAAAAATAATATAATGCATGCTGGCGGCGGCGACCATCTGCGGGTTGACTTGGAGTATAAAAAGGGCCAGGTCTCAATAGTTGACAGAATGCCCTGGCTGTTTTGTCAATTATTGAGACTTGGCCCGATTGGGTTTTGCTCGTGGTGACGCACGAGATGGGCTTCGCCAAGAGTGTGGCCCACCGCGTGCTGTTCATGGACGACGGCCGGATCGTGGAAGCCATCAACCCCGAGGACTTCTTTTCCAACCCCCGACACGACCGCACCATGCTATGCATGCGTCAGATTCTCTGAAAACACAGCCCTGGTTTGAACGTCAAAAACCTCGCTGGCGATTAGGCTACGGGGTTTTCAGCGCCGATGATGAGGGCGTCGCCCCGTTCAGCCGCGAGCTTTCTTCCGCAAGCCAATTTCCTCCTCCGGCCGCTCCAATCCGCGATAGATCGTACCGCTTAGCGCGTCCGCTTGGGTCTGATCGTCGTCAGACATTCAGGCAGCCGCCGTCCACGGCCTGATCCGCGACCGTCATGCACGAGGATTCGGTGCCGACCGCTAAAACGGCGGCCTTGGCGATCGCGGCTGTCACGACGGCCTCCTTTGCGTGGTGCTTATTCCCGCCTTCGTCCCGCCGGCCCGCCATCAGAATTTAATAACGATGGCGGAAACGCCCTGGTGACCACAAAGACGCCAAACACATTAGTCGCATAGACCTTCTCCAAAAAATTCCAGGGAATGCTTGTCTGATGAAAATACTTGCTGTGCAACTCCGGATTGATAACGGCATTGTTGCAAAAGATATCGAGTTTGCCGTGTTTCGGGCTCACTTCCTGCGCTGCGGGTTTTACACTATCTTTCATTGGAAACATCAACAACTAACTACTCGGCACTCACACCTTCGTCTTGAAGCGCTTTGACGCTCTCCTCGTCTTTCCCGGCATCTCTCGCACCCGCCAGCACATGAATCACCTTCTTGAAGAGCAGGAGAGTCACTTCAAAACCGATGTCTTTATTCGCTCCCATAGATCGTTTTTATATTTCTGTCTTTAATCTATTATCTTTATCGCACTTAAAAGAATAGTCGTCTTAAAGCTCCGACCCAGCAAGAACGGCGATTCTCTCAAAGCGCTTTCTAAACCAACGTGCCATGGAGATATTCGTCTGACACACTAAAACTCTTGCTTGAGTGGGCGAAGCATAATTTCATTAACGTTGACCCGGCTGGGTTGCGTGACCGCATAGAGAATTGCAGATGCCACATCTTCACTCTGAAGCGCATTCACATTGGCCACATAGCTCAAAACCTCCTCTTTCACGGCCGGGTTGGTGATGTTGTGCGACAACTCGGTATCCACGGCTCCTGGCTCGATCAAGGTCACGCGCACATTGAAGGCAATCGCCTCCTGTCGTAACACTTCGGAGAAAGCGCCTACGCCCCATTTCGCGGCGCTGTATCCGGCACTGCGGCCTGCCCAAATCGTGCGTCCCATGACTGATGAAATGTTAATAATGTGTCCGCTGCCTTGCGTCTGCATGTGGTGTAAGGCCCTCTTGCTGAGGGTCATCAACGACAATAGATCAAGCTGTATCATACGCTGCCAGTCCGCCACTTTCGCTTCAGCAATCGGGCTGAGGTACATGACGCCGGCATTATTAACCAGGATATCCAGACGACCGAATGCATTTTGTACTTGATCAACAGCCTGTTGCGCCAAGTCTAAATCCGCAAGATCAGCCACCACTGAAATAGCCTGTCCGCCTCGCGCCGCGATCGTATTCTTGAGAGCCTTTAATCGCTCTTCGCGTCGAGCCACGAGACCGACTTTTGCGCCTTCTGCAGCGAGTACCAGAGCTGTTGCTTCACCGATACCGGATGAAGCACCGGAAACAAGAGCAACTTTTTCATCTAATTTTGTCATCAATATTCTCCTTAGTAAAAGGATCATATATGCTGTTGTAGAGCATATGATTTCTTAAACCGCTTGAAACGTCTTTAATCTTGGCATCATCGCGTCACCGATAAGTTAATCAAACCATCTGGTGGCGATACCGGGTTTGCGAATCTTAACCCCCTAACTTCATTCGTTTAATCTAGTACCAGTTCAGGCTCAACCGCGTTCCCATCCGCATCCCATAGCCCAGTTGCACGGTTAAAAACCTGATGCTTCTACCCAACGGGCGGCGGTCAACAGACCGGCATCCACGGCCTCGAGGTCGAGCTCTTCTAAGAGTTTGGCAAGCACCTGCTTGGCTTCCGCATCATCACCACAGAAGAAGGTTGTTGGCTGCTGTCCCTGACTAAGCCGGGAATCAGCTTCGAGAATCTGGGAAAACGGAGGCAATGCTTACACAACCCTTGCCTTGGGAACCTGCTTGACGATTTCCTCGGCCGCCGAAGTGGTCGTGCCACCCATGAGCTTCATTTCCTTGGCGATGGGGTTGTCACAGTCGATAATCGCCTTGCCGGCCAGGGTGGCCGCGTTTTGGGCGGCCAGCGCTTTGGCGGCATCATGGGGGTAGCCAGGGCAATGATGTCGCCGCCTTTCAACACTTCGTGCAAGGGGGCGACATGCAGATCCGGATTCTCGTCCTGCGATTTTTTTATTCTGGTTCTCTCTGAATCACCCACGCCAAAGGTGACAGCGCAGCCGGCCTTTCGCCGGCTGCGGCCGAGACTGCGCCCCACGTTGCCCTATCCAATCACACCGATCACGGGTCTGGTCATATGGCGGTCTCCTTGGGCAGGTTTCGACGGAAGGGCCTAACGGCAAAATAACAGGACACCGGGTAAAAACATCTGCGGGTGTCGACCCGAGGGCCGTGAGGATGCGCCCAATGACCGCCCCAATCGTCAGCCACCGCATTTGACCACCACCAAAGTGATGTCGTCGGCCGGTGGAACTCCGACTGAAAACTGGTTCAAGGCCTCGAATACGGCCTCGACGATGTCATCGGCGCTTTTTCCGGCATGTTGGCGTATGACGTCCTGAAAACGCTCGATGCCGAACATTTCGCCGTTCTTGTTGAAACACTCCCAAATGCCGTCCGTGCCCACGGTAATAATGCTGCCATGGGGAATATCGGCTCTGTGATTGACCGCGTAGGAAAATTCTTTTTCGACCCCCAGCGGCATGCCGTGGCCCATCAGGGTTTCGAAACTGTTTTTCCGGGGTTGGTAGACAAGGGCGGGGTCATGGCCGGCACGCACCCACTCGATCGTTCGGGCGGCCGGATCGATGGTCAGGTAAAAAAGACTCATGAAACGGCCGGATTGCATCACATCTTCAGCCAGGTGACGATTCATGGCGTTGATGATGTCAGCCATGGTTCCCGGTTGCGATGCCCGCATGCGCAAAAAGGCACGGGCGCTCGTCATCAATAGGGCCGCATCGACCCCGTGGCCGGCAATATCGCCGACCACAATGCTGAAGGGTTGTTCGGGATTTCCGCGACGCCACAGGAAATCGAAGTAATCACCGCCGATTTCATCGCAGGAAACATTGCGCCCGGCGATGTCAAACCCGCGGATTTGTGGTTTGGTTTGGGGCAGAAGGCTCTTTTGAACCTCACCAGCCAGGGAGAGGGCTTTCTTGTGTTCGGTCATGTCCGTGACGAAGGCCATATTACCCATAAACTGTCCGTCGCTGTCCCTGAGCGTGCTGCCGTGGATCAGAACCGGTATCTCCGCGCCACTTTTGGAGATCACGGTGCCTTCCATTTTGCGGTAGTCTTTGGCCAGCAGGGCATCCTGGTTGGTCTGCAGATACTGCCGGAAGTCCTCACTGGCCAGTTCGTAGCCCTTCATGCCGACAATTTCTTCGCGGCGAAATCCTAAAAGTCGGCAATAGGTTTCGTTCACGTCCTTGATCACCAGGTTTTCATCCATCAGGATAAAACCTTCCCCGGCCGTTTCGACGATGCGCCGGTATTTCTCCTCGCTTTTGCGCAATTCGGCCCCCCGGCGCGCGATTTCCTGGCGGGCGTCTTCGATTTCGTGGATAATCTGATGGTGCAGGACCGCATTCAGGTCCTTGATATGCTCCAGGCGCCGCCGGTACTTTTCGGATCGCTTCAATTTCCGTCTGAGGAATTCATTTTCCAGTTTGAGTTTGGCGGCGATGTCCGTTTGATGTCGGATGCTGCTTGGTCCGGCGTCGGCACTGGCGGGCTGTCGGTGCGGCGCCACCGGCACCGCGTTTTCCGGCAATCGGCCTGAAGATTGGCCGATCAGAAGCGTCACTAGGGTGGCATTGTGGAATAGGCTGGGCCGGCCTTTGACCGGCGGCCCGATCTCTCCGTAGCTGTAGAAACCCATAATCGGTAATTTCGGCGGCAGGTGCCGACCGAGAATCGCAAGCTCCTCGGGCGTCCGTGTTCCCAGGGTTTCTTTGCGCAACGAACACGAAAACGCCATGGCGAACGCGGGCTGAAATGATTGGCTGGTTTTTTGCAGCCATGCGGTTGTATTTTCGGTATCGGCAAGCATGGTCTCCCGTTCGGCTTCGGTCAATTGAACGGTCGCGCCACCGGGAATGGCTTCCGTGAAAGTGATGCTGCCGTCATCCGAATTGTAGGCAAGAGGCCCCCGCAGGTAAAAATATTCCCGACCACACTCGCTGTCATAGACGGCCAGGGGGAACTCGATCGCCGGGAAATCATGCTTGCCTAAATAATGTTGGTAAAAATCCAGCGCTTTGATGCCATTTATCTTTTTAACGATGCGGCCTTGAGTTTCCGTGGCCACCGCCCGTTTACCAATCGGCTTCCAACTGTTGGC
>JASJCV010000117.1 GCA_030065275.1 Desulfobacterales bacterium
ACCGCGTTTAGGGGATTTTCGGGATCGTTTCATTTTCGTCTTGTTTTCTCTCGGGTTTGGTTTTTTCGGGTATTACCAGCCTGTGACCAGCGACGCGGATGGCGCAGGATGCGCCTTGGTCCTCCAGTAGCGGGCTTAGTTTCAGAAGAGCCCTTTCGGCAAACCGGATACGCTCGCCGGCCGATTCGATATAAAGGGCATCGTCCTGGATGTAAAGACGATCGGGAACCAGGGGTATTTGATGTCCTGTATTCAACACGAGCGTGGACTCCCTTGCACCGATAATCACATCGAAAACGAAGAGCGCCGTGTCCTCATAGGGAAAATAAACTTTCTCGAGCACCTCTCCGTTCACCTGGGAAAGGTAATACCCTTCTTCGTCCCGGCCAATGGCGCCGTGAAATTTGGCGATGATGCGGGGACGCTCGAAACGCCCGTGACGATTGCGCCAGTAGCCTTGGCGGTCCAGCCAGAAAACGGCCTCTTCTTTGGGGATGACGATTTCTTTCATCGGTCTGCCCGTTCGGATGCCGGAGGCCGGATTGGGCCGGCGGCGCCCACGGCGCTCTTTTATGGAGATCTTATTTGATCTCGCATTGTTCAGCAAGGCCCACCAGGCGATATCCCGAAGGCGGCCGGTATCCACGCAGGATGCCCGGGGATAACGAATCTATCTTGCCGCGACATACCGCCCCAGCTTTTTTACCGCCGCTTCCATCTCCGCATTCCAGGGGAAACCGAAGCTCAACCGAATGCAGTGACGGAAGCGGTCGCTGGTCGCGCAGATCGTTCCCGGCAGGATGGCGATGTTCTCTCGGCGTGCCGCGTGAAAGATTTTCAGTGCATCCACCTGCGAATGACATTCAACCCACAGGGTCAAACCACCGCGCGGCGTCGAAATCCGCGTATCGGTGGGAAAATGGCGACTCACGGCCATGGCCAGATGCGCCGCCTGGGTTTTGAGAGACTGGCGCAATCGTCGCAGATGGCGTTCGTAGCCCTCGGTTTCCAGGAAAATCGCGACCGCTTGCTGGTTCAGGGCCGGCGAAGCAATACTCAAATCGAGTTTCAGGCGTTTGACCGCATCGGCAAAACGGCCTGGCAAGACCCAGCCCACCCGCAGTCCCGGTGCGAGCGTTTTGGAAAAAGACGAGCAGCAGAGCACCCAGCCGTCCCGATCGAACGACTTCAGACGCGAGGGGCGCGGGCCATCGAAGTAGATGTCGCCGTGGATATCGTCTTCAATCACGGCAATTCTACGTTGGACCGCCATTTCGACCAGCGCACGCTTGTGATCACGTGTCAGACGATACCCCAGCGGATTCTGAAAATTGGGTACCAGCAGGCAGGCCTTGACCGGATGGCTGTCCAGAGCCTCTTCCAGGGCCCCCAGGTCGATACCGTCCAGAGGATCGGTCGGTACTTCCAACGCCAGCATGTTGAGATCCTCGATCACCTGAAGAAACCAGGGATAGGTCGGCGACTCGACAACGATGGTATCCCCCGGACCGGCCACGGCACGCAGGCAAAGGGATACCGCCTCGATGCATCCGCTGGTGATAACCAGGTCGTCGGCCGAGCGGAGGCCGGGCACGTCTAGGAGGCGCTTGGCAATCTGGGTCTTCAGCGCCGCACATCCGGACGGGTCGGCATAGGTGTTCAGCAGATGCTGCATCTTGTCCGCATTGAAACGCTTGATAATGCGCGACAGAGCCCTCGAGGGCAGCAGTGCCGGTGCCGTCAAAGTACCGCCCAGCTGAATCATCGTCGGGTCGCTCATGGCCCGGACGATTTCGCGGGCCAGCGATTTAAGGTTCACTTTCCGGGGGCGGGCCCGATGGCGCCTGAACGAGGGCGGCGCAAGAGCAGCGTGTGGATAAGTTTGCACATAGTATCCGGATTTCGCCCGGGCCTCGACCAAACCGCGTTTTTCAAGTTCGATATAGGCATGAAAGACCGTTGAGATGCTGTATCCAGTCTGGCGGTGGACTTTTCGGATGGAGGGCAGCTTTTCCCCGGGATGGTAGAAACCGCTTTTGATCCGGGTTTCGAACTGATTGCTCAATTGGATATACCGATAGTTGCGGGACGCCGTTGCGGTCCGAACGACAGCCATGAATACCCCATCTGTTATGATATATTTTTCAATTTTTTGTATCTGTTATCATATTCCAGGAACGTGTTAAAGGCTTTGTCGTTCACCCGGGGACCAGCCAAAGCCATACGCCGGACAGACATTAAAGCGTCGCCGTCTGGTTCAATATCGGCCCGCATCCGCAGGAAGGAGGTATGACGACATGAGCGTGACATTCCGCCAAGGCGCTTGCGCCAACCTTCCGGTGGCGGCCAGCGTGGCCGCCTATGGCAGCGTTCTGGGCATCCTGGCGGCCAAGCAACAGATTTCCTGGCAGACCCTGCTGACCATGAATCTGACCGTATTCGCCGGATCGGCCCAGTTCGTCATGGTGGAGATGTGGTTGCCCCCGCTGCCGGTGCTGGAAATGGTCCTGGGGGTCATGGTGATCAACATGCGTTATCTGCTGATCGGCGCCTCCCTGCGACCGTTGTTTGCCGGGCGCCCCTTGTGGCAGAAAGCGCTGGGGATGCATCTCGTGGCGGACGAGAACTGGGCGGTCACCATGGCCGCCCATCGCCGTGGGCAGGGATCGGTTGGGTTTCTCTTGGGCGGCGGTGTCTGCCTGCTGACTGTCTGGTGTGGGGGGACGCTGGCCGGACATCGCCTGGGGGCTATTGTTCAGCATCCCGAAGCGTTCGGTCTGGATTTCGCGTTCGTGGCCGTGTTCACGGCCCTGCTGGTTGGATTCTGGAGGGAGAGGTCCGATTGGCTGCCCTGGTGCGGGGCGGCCGTTCTGGCTGTGGCGACCAGTCAGTTGCTGCCGGGCAAGTGGTATATCGTCTGCGGGGGCATCGGAGGTGCCCTGATAAAAACCGGCCAGGCCATTTGGCGGCAGGGTCGCCAGGCGGCAGAACAGAAGGTTCCGGGCGGCTCCGGTCCCTGTGCTTGAAAGGTAATCCCCTATGAACCTCCAAGATCACAACGATCTGATGCTGCTGGCCATCGCCGGTGCGGCCCTCGCAACCTACGCCCTGCGCATCGGCGGCTTGCTGCTTGCGGATAGACTGCCGCACACCGGTGCCTTCAAGACGTTTCTGGAGGCCCTTCCCGGAACCATTCTGATTTCAATCGTCATGCCAGGCATCATGGCCGCCGGTATCTGGGGTTGGATCGCGGCCGCGATGACCGCTCTGCTGGCCCGCAAAACCGGCAACACTTTCGTGGCCATGCTGGCCGGCGTGGCGGTCGTGGCCCTGAGCCGTTTCCTTACCGTTTGAATGGCCTGAGCGCCTCCCAGAACTTGCCCTTTTTGCTCCCGACCTTAGGTTTCCAGCAGAAATGAAACCAATTCCGGGCGACAAGGCCGCGACCTGAACTAAGGCGCTGCGGCGTCACCGTTTGTCCCCGCGCATCCACAAAGGAAACCAACATGACGATCAATCCACCTAGCGCCTGCCGAACAGCCACATTCGCCGGCGGTTGCTTCTGGTGCACGGAGTCGGACTTTAAAAAGGTTCCCGGCGTTGAAGCTGTCGTTTCAGGCTACACCGGCGGCAGCCTTCCCGATCCGACCTACGAAGCGGTCTGCCGGGGCACCACCGGTCACTACGAAGCGGTCCAGGTGCATTATGACCCCGAGCGGGTCAGCTACAGCGAGCTGCTGGATATATTCTGGCGCTCTATCGATCCCACCGACAGCGGTGGCCAGTTTGTCGATCGCGGTCCTCAGTACCGTCCCGCTGTTTTCTTTGCCAGCGAAGAGGAAAAACAGCTGGCCGAAGCGTCCAAACGGGCCCTGGAGGCCTCGGGTCGTTTTAGCGCCCCGTTGGCTACGGCCATACGACCTTTGGCCGTCTTCTATCCGGCCGAGGAATACCACCAGGACTACGACCGCAAAGCGCCGCAACATTATCAGGCCTATCGCCGGAATTCCGGCCGTGACCAGTTCCTTCGCCGCCTGTGGGTCGACGCACCCGATCAAACCGCCCCCCCGACACCGGCAAACGATCAGGGCGCCAACAGCTTCCCTGCCGATGAAATCCGCAAGAAGCTGACACCGCTCCAGTACCGGGTCGTGCGTGAAGATGCCACCGAGCCGCCTTTTGACAACCCTTACTGGGATAACCACGAGGAGGGCATCTACGTCGATATCGTTTCGGGCGAACCGCTGTTCAGCTCGCGGGACAAGTACGATTCCGGAACCGGTTGGCCCAGTTTCAAGCGCCCCCTCGAAGCTGCCAATATTGTCGAAAAAGAAGACCGCCGTCTTTTCACCACCCGCACGGAAGTCCGCAGTCGGCAAGGTGACTCCCACCTCGGCCATGTCTTCCCCGACGGACCGCCCCCCGAGGGAAGACGTTATTGCATCAATTCGGCCGCCCTGCGTTTCATTCCCCGCAGCGCACTTGCGCAGGAGGGATACGGCGATTATGCGCGGTTGTTCCAGGCGGCGGCGTCGTGAGCGACCGTCAGGATTTAGCGTCTGCGCGTCCGTGCGGTGGACAGGCCCATTCACTTGTGGTAAGAGGGGCGCTTTTTTCGATTCCCTAACGTTGCCCAGGAGATCGATTGGACAGCCAGATCTACAAAGCCATCGTCAATGCCATCCCGGACATGATCATCCGCATCAGCCGGGACGGTGTATTTCAGAGCTTCGAGGGGGCTACGGCCGAACTTTACTGGCCGGCGGAGGCCTATCTGGGCAAGCACCTGGACGACGTGCTGCCGGCGGAGACCGCGAGCCTCTTCGCCCGCAAGATCAAAGCGGCCTTCCGCACGGGCGAAGTCCAGTATCTCGAATACAGCCTGCGCTTCAACGGCCTTCGGCGCCACTACGAATCACGGATGATCCGCAGCCGCCAGGACGAAGCGCTGGCCATCGTGCGCAACGTCACCCGCGAAAAAGAGGTCACGGCCGAACTGCGCCGTTATCACGAAGATCTGGAAACCCTCGTGCGGGAACGCACGGACGAGCTCTCCCGGGCCGAGACGAGCTACCGCAGTATATTTCATCATTCCGGTTCCCCTTCGATCATCGTCGATCACGACTTCACCATCGCCATGGCCAATTCCAAGTTCGAGGAGCTGACCGGCTTCACGCGCGATCAAATCGAAGGCCGGATGAAATGGATCGAATTCATCGCCGCCCACGACCGCGACAAGGTCACCCACTACCACTACACCCGTCGCACGGCGGAGGGCGAAGTCCCGTCCGAATACGAGTGCCAGATCACCGACCGCCTGGGAAACACCCGGGACATCTTCATCAAGGTGGGAATGTTGCCCGAGCCGGGACGCGCGATTGCCTCGCTGATCGACATCACGTCGCTCAAACAGACCGAAAAGGATCTGCGCGAGCGCGAGGCGCTCTACAGTGCCATCCTCGAAGGCTACGAGGGCATGCTCTACTTCATCTCCGATGACTACCGCATCAAGTTCATGAACGAAAACCTGGTGCGCGCCATCGGCCGCGACGCCGTGGGGGAGATCTGCTACGAGGCCCTGCACAACCGCAGCTCCAAATGTCCGTGGTGCGTCAGCGACCAGGTCTTCGAGGGCGAGACCGTAAGTTTTGAAATCCGCAACCCCCATGACAAGAAATGGTACTTCAGCGTCAACGTGCCGATTCAGATGGCCGACGGAACAACCTATTGCCAGGCCATGATCCGCGACATCGACCAACGCAAACAGATGGAGGAAGCCCTGCGCGACAGTGAAGCCCACCTGCGCCAGGAGAATTTGCGCCTGCGCTCCACCATCAAGCAGCGCAACAAATTCGGAGACATCGTGGGCGCCAGCGACGCCATGCAGGAAATCTACGAACTGATGCTTATGGCGGCGGCATCGGACGCCAACATCATCCTCTATGGCGAATCCGGCACCGGCAAAGAGCTAGTCGCCAGTGCCATTCACAACATGAGTGAACGTCGGGAAGCCAATTTTGTCCCCGTGAACTGCGGCGCCATCCCTGAGGCTCTCCTCGAACGGGAGTTTTTCGGTCACAAAAAGGGTGCCTTTACCGGCGCCACCGAAGACAAGCTGGGGTATTTGGACGAAGCGAACGGAGGCACGTTGTTTCTGGACGAAATCGGCGAGATCAAGCCGGATCTGCAGGTCAAGCTCCTGCGCGCCATCGAAGGCGGCGGCTACACCCCCATCGGAAGCAATGAAGTGCGCAAACCCGATTTCCGCATCATTGCCGCCACCAGCCGCAATTTAACGGCAATGGTCCAGGAGGGCCGGATGCGCAGCGATTTTTTTTACCGCGTGCATGTCATTCCCGTGCATCTGCCGCCGCTGCGCCAGCGCAAAGAGGACATACCGCTCCTGGTGGAGCATTTTCTCAAGGCTTACGATCGAAGAATACGGCCCGTGATCGGCGACCACGTCCGCAAGGCTCTGCATGACCATGATTGGCCCGGAAACGTGCGTGAACTTCAAAATGTCCTCTATCGATTCGTGACCCTCAAACGCCTGGATCTCACCGGCGAGACGATCGGAGAAGAAGGGGTGGGCGAAAAGAGAATGCCCAGCGAAGACGCGGCCCCTCCGGCGGAAATTCCCACCCAAGATCTGGCCGCAGCCGTTTGCGCCTATGAAAAACAGATCATCAGCCGCGCGCTGGCCCGCTGTCGCTGGAACCGTACCCATACGGCACGAGCACTGGGGGTCGGTTTGCGCACCCTCCAGCGTAAGATGAAAGCTTACGGAATCAATTAAATGCTGAGGCGCACCCTGGGGGCGACGCGGTCGAGCGCCGAAATCGCCACGCCATGTTCGTCATATAGTGCGCCAACTCTGTCGCTTTTAGTTTATTATAATTTTTCCAGTTAGTTGGGATTCACTACGACGCGACCGCGCCAAATTTGACGCGCATGGTCGCCCCCACCTTCACGGCCCATTCGAACAATTGGCCTGCACAAGTTTATTTTTACCAATAGTTACAATTTGTTATAGGTTTTAGTGCGCTTCGGGCCGATATGGCACGCAATTTGTTATACCTTCGCATGAAATAAGCTATTTCACGGTCAACCGGGTGTCTTAAAGGCCCCTCAAATACCAAGGAGAAAGAGTTATCATGACGGCTTACAACACTGCGCTCGACCAGAATCCCGCTCGCCTCAGCCTCGTCGCCAACCGCCGGCGCAATAGAAGCAACAAAATCGCCAAAACCATGGCCAGCATTCATCTGCTTGCTTTCTGCGCGATTGCGATTGGCAGCTATCTGACAATTTAGCCGCTCCAGGTGCATACGCCGGACGGCAGTCCCGCTATCGGCTTCAGGGCGCTGTCGTCGGCACTTTCCGCACCGCCAAACGGCAGCAGCCACTGTATCCGCAGCGATATTGGCCGATGCGATGTCGGCCGCGGCGATCGCTTGACATACAAACACCAATGGCGGGCCTATGATTTCGGCCCGCCATTGGTGTTTGCCATTGCAGATTTTGTCTGGTTTGCCCTCTGCGGCGATCAGCTGCCGGTGGCTGCCGGTTTATCCACCGGCGACATCCCCCCTGTCGGTGTTTCGATATCCGCCTTGGCCCGCAGCTTTTCAAGATGCTGCCGCACGACCTCCCCGTCTTTTTCTTTTTTGATGTTTTGGGCAATGCGTTCCTTGGCCTCATCATATTCGATGGTGCCGGCCGGGCGGCGGTCCGTCAGTTTGATCAGGTGGTAGCCGAAACGCGTCTCGACGACATCGCTGACCTCGCCCTTCTCCAAAGCAAAGGCGGCATCTTCGAAAGGCTTGACCATCTGGCCGCGTCCGAAAAAGCCTAGATCCCCTCCCCTGGCGCTGCTGGGTCCTTCCGAATTCGTCTTGGCCAATTCGGCAAAATCCTCACCGGCCTGGGCCTTTTTCTGCAAATCCTTGATTTTATTCCGGGCGTCCTTTTTCAGGTTATCATCCGCCTCCGGTGCCACCTTGATCAGAATATGGCTGGCCTGTATCTTCTCCTGCGTCTGGAACAGGCTGGCATTCTGCTCGTAAAAAGATTTCATTTCCGCATCCGTCACGGTGACATCGGCGACCAGTTTGCCAATCAGTTGCTGAATGGCCAAACCGCGTCGAATTTTACGCATGAGGTCGTCCTCGGAAATCTTGAGTGCGCTCAGAGCGGTCTGGAATTCCTCATTGCTGCCGAACCGCGCCTTGACACGTGCCAGTTCCTGGGTCACGCGCTGATCGGCGATCTCGATTCCCTGGGCCTGCGTGTCCTGAAACAGCAGTTCCTCCTCGATCATACGACCGATAACGCTCTGGCGAACCATCGGCATGGTTTCTTCGCCGACCATTTGTCCCTGCTGGGCCATCTGGCCGATCGTTTGTTGAAATTCGAAATCGAAATCCTCCTGAGAAATGGGGACACCGTTGACTTTGGCCACCGAGGGTGAAGCCGGAGGCTGATCCTGGGCGACAGCGATGCCTGCCGCCAGCAATATCGTCAGAATCACGCTTGTCCAGCGGTTGATGATTGATCGCATCAAAATAGTCTCCTTGATAAATGCAAATAAGCAGTTGGGCGGTCCCATCCGGTGAAAACATTTTTCACCAGCGGGCGTCGGTTTGAGTCGATGAATCGGCGACTGGAGATTCAAGGCGCTCGACAAAGATTTCCTGGCCGAGCCAGAGCGGAAGCAACTGAAACGTTAACCAAACGGCATGCGGGTGTTCGGCAGGCTGGCGATCAGCACTAACCAACTGATAATCCCTCTGGTGGGTAAAGGCAAGCAAAACCCTCAGCCTTTCATTTTCGAGAAACCCGGAATCAGCGTCTGGGTGCTGTTGACACCGCTGAGTTGACGGACATTTTCATGCACGAATTGCGAAATGATCTCCGCGTCCGAGCTGAGAAGGTCCCGCGTCAGCACAATCTTGACAAGCAGGTCGACCTCCCCGTGAACGGAATGAATTTCGATAACTTCGTCCAGTTCGAAGAGCTTCTCGGCGATTTTGTATTCCCGCTTGGCCTGAACCCTCATCAGAATGAATGCGGTGATGCCGCGCTGCATGTCCGGATAGTCACATTCTCTAAGTTCCGCCATCTGGCTCCGAAACGCCTCCATGTCCTTGGGTATGAGTTTATCGATTCCGATGCCGTAACGGCGCTCGCGACTGGCCTGCCATTGGTGGTGCGCGATGTAGGCACACAGATCGTCCAGCGTCCGTTCGGTAAAAGCGTCGATCAGCCGCCCCCGGCGAACGATGGTCTGAAGGGGACGATAGATGCTTCGAAACCAATCGCCGGCAGCCTCTTTGAGATTGCAGGCGCGCCCCTCTTCTTTTTCCAGGTGGGCCCGATGGTGCGTAATCAGATCAAGCAGATTGGCATACTGGCCCACCTCGGTCAACCGAATCTCGCGTGGCAGTTGCGTACAATCGGCAAAATCGGCCCGCTCGCGATACAGCAGATCCTGCAGGCTGTTCCCCGAGGGAACAAACTCGACGATGTGCGCCCTGATTTCGTCGTGATTCAGCTCCTTGGCTGCGGCAATCCGATGGTTGCCGTCGAGAACGTAATAATCGTCCTTGATCTGGTAGAGCTTGACCGGCGGCAGTACGCGGCCCTCGCGCATGGCCGTCTTGATACGCTGCAGCCGCTCGGACGGCAGCCGTTTTTTGAGCCGGAACTGGCTGTCGAAATCCTGGTAGCGGCCGACGCTGCCGACAATCCGGTCGAGGGCCACGGTGCGCACCCCCCGCACCCGGCTGTCGTAGGCCGCCTGACGCTGCTGGTCATCCTTGAAACTTTTGACGCTCCGCGCGGGGTCTTTGGATGCCGGGCCTTCCCGTATTCTCTTGATCCAGTTGGGCATGGTCGAATTCCAGGATCGTGTGTCCGTAGGTGTTGACAATCGTCGTGCAGGCGATGCGTGTCTTACGGTCAGCCGCACGGTCGAACTGGCGGTGGATGTGACCGTGAATGAAGTAGGTCGGCCGATATTTCCGGATCAGCCGTCGGTAACATTCGAAACCGCGATGACAGAGATCCGCGTCGTCGTGAATCCCCCGCGGCGGCGCATGGGTGATGACGATATCGACCCCGCCCCGCCACCAGGCCACCGGGCGCATCCGCCGCACCATGCGGGCCATCTGTTTCTCGGTGTACTGGTAGGGACCGCCGTTGTACCACATTGAGCCTTCCAGGCCCATGAGCTTCAGCCCCCGGAATTGCACGATCCGTTCATGGATGTTGCGGCAACCGCGGGGCGCATTGTCCACGAATCGAATATCATGGTTTCCCTTGACGTAAAACAAGGGCACATCAAATAGGTTGCCAAGATGGCTCAGATATTCCGGGGGCAGATCACCACAGCCCAGCACCAAATCGATGGGGCCCAAACGGTCTTTGTCGGCTTGGGGGTAAAGGCGGGGATCGATGACATCCGAGACGGATAATATGCGCATAGCCTTTTGCCCCCATAAACGCCAAGGGGCATCCCTGATCGTCCGGGTCCGATCATCCGGGTCATTGGACACCACGAGTTTGGGCCCCGTAACAAAAAAACGCATGGTTGTAAACCAACATACACGCCGGCCGTGAATTCCTGCCCGGCCTGAGTGCATCGCGAACGGACCGAGTTGTGCAACCCCACCAAAACGGATAAGATAGTTGACATGCGTTCAACGTAACGAGGTGCGCGATGTCCAAATATGGTTTTGATGTCATTTTGACCGACCCGATGGCCGGGGACGCTGACCGGCAGAAAATCCTCCGAGCGCTGGCCCGGAATTTCGGCGAGGATGTTCACCGGGTCGCCGATCGTCTGAAAAAAGGCGATCCGGTCATCATACGCAGAGTGGATGAACCAATGGGCCGGCAATACCTCCGGGCCCTTTCCGAGGCCGGAGCCATGGGGCGTCTGAGGCCGGCGCCCCCCCCGGAACGGCTGGCGCCCGCCGACCGCCGGCGTCCCGGCCCGGCCGCGGCCCTGCCGGTTCGCGTGGTTTCACCGCGACCGCAACCGGCCGATGTGGCCTTTGCCCCGATTCAGGCCAATCGCATCTCCTACGCCGAGGGCGGTATCGACGTCAACCGCATCGACACGCCGCCAATCGCCTTCGGCGCCATCGACCTGATCGCCGTCTACGAAGATCGCGAGGCGGAAAAAATCTATCTTCTGATTTTCTGCAAGGCGCAGGCACGTCCCTATCTGTGTGACGCCAATCGCATCGTCTTTAGCGATTTCCCGGGCACCCAGGCGACCAGCGTCGTCGCTTCGCTGAGGCTTTTCTGCGGCTTGGTCGCGCGTCAGCACACGGCCCTGCGGGTGGATTCACCCACCGCCGGCTTTTTTGAGGGCCGCCCGCCTGCCATCCTGGAGATCGATCCCGTGCGCTATGCGACCATGCTGGGAAAAGGCCTGGTCCGCATGGCAGCCGATCCCGTGGGGTAAGACCGGGTCAAACAACCGTTCAACGCCAGCCCCCGAAGGATCGGGGCACATCGGCCTTACCGCGGTCGATCGGCGGCGGCTTTGACGGTCTCGACAATGGCTTTCAGGGCATCCGGATAG
>JASJCV010000118.1 GCA_030065275.1 Desulfobacterales bacterium
GGCAGCAGGCATCCACCGCCGGGGGCGCCAGCAGGGCGCCTGCCGGCAGACGACTACCAGCGGAAATGGGCAAAGGCCTTGTTGGCTTCCGCCATACGGTGCGTATCTTCGCGTTTCTTGGCGGCGCCACCACGATTGTTGGCCGCGTCCAGAATTTCGCCGGCCAGGCGGGCCGCCATCCCCTTCTCACCGCGCTTGCGCGAGAAATCGATCAGCCAGCGAATCCCCAGCGCCTGGCGCCGTGAGTGCCGCACCTCGGTGGGCACCTGATAGGTCGAACCGCCCACCCGGCGGGATTTGACCTCGATCATCGGCTTGACGTTGTCGAGCGCCTTCTCAAATACCTTCAGCGGCGCCTCGTTGGTTTTCTTCTCGATGATGTCAAACGCATCGTAGAGAAGACTTTCAGCCGTGCTCTTTTTGCCGTCGCGCATCACTGAACGAATAAATTTCGCCACCAGCACACTGTTGAATTTGGGGTCCGGCAGAACGATCCGCCGTGGCACTTCTCTTCTTCTGGGCATAAGCTACACCATTTTCCCGTTAAACTATTTTTCGTTAGGCTACAGGTCAGACGCCACTACTTGGGCCGCTTGGCGCCGTATTTGGACCGTCCCTGACGACGATCCTCGACCCCCAGGGTATCCAGCGTGCCGCGGACAATATGGTAGCGCACACCGGGAAGGTCCTTGACACGACCGCCACGCACCAGCACAACCGAGTGCTCCTGGAGGTTGTGCCCGATGCCGGGAATATAGGCGGTCACCTCGATACCGGTCGTCAGGCGCACACGGGCAACCTTCCGCAAAGCCGAGTTCGGCTTTTTGGGAGTCGACGTGTAAACGCGCGTACAGACGCCGCGCTTCTGCGGTGCCCCCTTGAGTGCGGGGGTGTTCGTCTTTTTCTGGATCTTTTTTCTGCCTTTGCGAACAAGCTGGTTAATAGTGGGCATATGCTCCCCTTGAGTCCTTCGATTAACATTTCGGCCGAAACGACAAAACGACGTTTATACAAACCCGCCTGTCGCCTGTCAAGCCGTTTTTGGCTTGAAACGATCGACCGTATGCCATTTTCCGCCAGTGTCGACTGGTGGTTCGCGCAGATTGTCGTGTTCGCCGCTTGTGGGTGACCTATGCTCTTAGAACGAGTGATCGCCGCAGGCGCGTCGTCCCAGTTAACATACGGTGTGGAGATTGCAATCGCGCCTGCCGCGCGGAGCGCGGCAGGCGATGGGTTCTAATTCTGGTCCACGTGAATCTCGCCGTACATCGGGAATCCGGTGCCGGCTGGAATCAGCCGACCCATGATCACATTTTCCTTTAGGCCTCGCAAATAGTCGACAGTACCCCCAATAGCAGCGTCTGTCAATACTTTTGTTGTTTCCTGAAAAGACGCCGCGGAGATAAAGCTGTCCGTGCTCAGGGAAGCTTTGGTAATGCCGAGGATCAGCGGCTCGGCCAGGGCCGGCTGGCCGCCCTTTTCGATGACCGCCCGGTTGGCCTCTTCAAAAACCACCCGGTCAACCTGCTCTTCAGTGATGAAATCCGTGTCGCCGACCTCCTGCACCTTCACCCGGCGCATCATCTGGCGCACGATCACCTCGATGTGCTTGTCGTTGATGCGAACCCCCTGAAGGCGGTAGACTTCCTGGACCTCGTCCACGAGGTAGCGCGCCAGCGCCACCTCGCCCTTGATGTTCAAAATGTCCTGGGGGATGGCGGCCCCGCCGATCAGCGGCTCGCCGGCACGCACGTAGTCACCTTCATAGACGTTGATATGCTTGCCGCGCGGGATCAGGTATTCCTTCTTCTCGCCCACGTCCACCGGCGTCACCGTGATTTTCTGCTTGCCCTTCTTGGTGCCCTTGGCGATGCTGACGTAACCGTCGATCTCGCTCAGGATTGCGATATCCTTGGGCTTGCGCACCTCGAACAGCTCCGCAACCCGGGGCAGACCGCCGGTAATGTCCTTGGTTTTGGTCGTGGCCCGGGGCAGCTTGGCAACGATGTCGCCGGCGTTGACGGTGTCCCCCTCCTCGACCATGAGGATCGCCTCGGTGGGCAGGATATAGCGCGCCAGACCCGACTGGCTGCTCAGTTTGGCCGTCTTGCCGGTGTCGTCCTTGATCGAGATCCGCGGACGGGCGTCCGCCAGCTTGGATTCGATGATGGTGTGGCTCGACTTGCCCGTGACCGGGTCGACTTTTTCCTGAACCGTCTTGCCCGGAAGGATATCGCCGAACTTGACGCTACCGCCAACCTCGGTGATGATCGGCGTCGTGAAAGGATCCCACTGGGCCAGCAACTGCCCGGCCTCGACGGTGTCGCCGTCGCTGATCAGCAGATGGGCACCGAAAATCACCGGAAAGCGCTCACGTTCGCGCCCCCCTTTGTCGATGATGGCAAACTCCCCGCCCCGACGGTTCATGACCACCAGGTGACCTTCGGAGTTGGCGACCACGTTCAGATCCAGGAATCGGATCTTGCCGTCCACCCGGGCGCGGATGTCGGCCTGCTCGACGCGGCGGCTTGCCGTCCCGCCGATGTGGAACGTCCGCATGGTCAGCTGGGTGCCGGGCTCGCCGATGGACTGGGCGGCCAGAATCCCGACGGCCTGACCCTTTTCAACCCGGTGTCCATGGGCCAGATCACGGCCGTAGCACATGGCGCAGACGCCGTAGCGCGTGCGACAGGTGAGCACCGAGCGAATCTGCACGCTGGTGACGCCCGAATCCTCCACCCGGTCCACGGCCGCCTCGTCGATCGGCTGGCCGGCCTTCACCAGGACCTCGTCGGTAAACGGATCGACGATGTCATCGACCGCATAGCGTCCCAGGATACGTTCCCCCAGGCGCTGAATCACTTCCCCCCCCTCCATCAGGGGCTCGACCTCGATGCCGACCATGGTGCCGCAGTCCTCTTCGGTGATCACGCAGTCCTGGGCCACATCCGCCAGGCGACGGGTGAGATAACCGGAGTTGGCTGTCTTCAGCGCGGTATCGGCCAGGCCCTTGCGGGCCCCGTGGGTGGAGATGAAATACTGCAGCACCGAGAGGCCTTCGCGGAAATTGGCCTGGATCGGCGTTTCGATGATTTCACCCGAAGGCTTGGCCATCAAGCCGCGCATCCCGGCCAGTTGGCGCATCTGGTCCTTGCTGCCGCGCGCGCCCGAATCGGCCATCATGAAGATGGGATTGAAACCGGAAGCCTCGTGCCCTCCGGGCGAAGGCGCGTTTTTCATGGCCTCCATCATTTCGTTGGCCACGTCATCGGTGGCCTTGGCCCAGATGTCGACGACCTTGTTGTATTTTTCGCCCTGGGTGATCAGCCCCTCGGTGTACTGACGGCTGATTTCGGTCACGTTGACCTCGGCCTGCTTGAGAATATCCCACTTCTTTTCGGGGATGATCATGGCGTCGATGGAGATCGAAAGACCGCCCTCGGTCGAATAGCGGTAGCCGATGTCCTTGAGCCGGTCGGACAGAATAACCGTGGCCTTGGGTCCCAAACGCCGGTAGACCAGGTCGACCAGTTCACGCAGGGCCTTCTTGTCCATGGCGTGGTTGACGGCCGCGAAGGGCACGCCCACATCGCGGCGCACCACGTGGAAGAGGTGCCAGCGCCCGCCCGCCTCGAGACGCGCGGAGGTGGCTTCCGGCGGCAGTTGAAAGAGGGTATCGGCGTCCGGCGCGCTCAGGCTGAAAATACCCTGGAGCTCGCTCTGCTTGAGCAGCCCGGTATGGCCCTCATCCAATCCGCCGGTGCTCTCGGTCATCTGATCGGCGAGGGTATTGAAATCAGCGCCGCCGGCCAGATCCTGCTCGATCTTCGCGGCCGCCTCCTCGCTGTCCACAGCAATGTGCCGAAATGCCATGATCACGTCGTTGGGCATGATTTCCCAGAGCAGCACCCGCCCGACGGTGGTATCCAGGCGCTGACCGTCGACCCGCAGCTTGATCCGCGTGTGCAGCTCCACCGCCCCGGCATCAAAGGCCTGCCGGACCTCGCCGGGATTGCTGAAAACCTTGTCCTCGCCCTGGAGGCCATGGATGCTGCGGGTCATATAATAAATTCCCAGGACGATGTCCTGGCTGGGCACGATGATCGGGCTGCCGTTGGCGGGCGACAGAATGTTGTTGCTCGAAAGCATCAGCACCCGGGCCTCGATCTGGGCCTCCACCGAGAGGGGGACATGGACCGCCATCTGGTCGCCGTCGAAGTCGGCGTTGAAAGCGGTGCAGACCAGCGGATGGAGCTGAATGGCCTTGCCCTCGATCAGGATCGGCTCGAAGGCCTGAATCCCCAAGCGGTGAAGGGTCGGCGCCCGGTTTAGCATCACAGGGTATTCCTTGACGACCTCGTCCAGGGTGTCCCAGACTTCGGGGATCTCGCGCTCGACCATCTTCTTGGCGCTCTTGACCGTGGAAACCAGGCCCTTCTGCTCCAGTCGATAGTAGATGAAGGGTTTGAACAGCTCCAGCGCCATTTTCTTGGGCAGACCGCACTGATGCAGGCGCAGGTCCGGTCCGACGGTGATAACCGTCCGGCCGGAATAGTCCACGCGTTTGCCGAGCAGGTTCTGGCGGAAACGGCCCTGCTTGCCCTTGAGGGTATCGCTCAGGGATTTGAGCGGCCGCTTGTTGGTGCCGGTGATCACGCGGCCGTGGCGGCCGTTATCGAACAGAACATCCACGGCCTCCTGCAACATGCGCTTTTCGTTGCGCACGATAATGTCCGGGGCCTTGAGATCGATCAGGCGTTTGAGCCGGTTGTTGCGGTTGATGACCCGCCGGTAGAGATCGTTGAGATCGGAGGTGGCGAAACGCCCGCCCTCCAGCGGCACCAGCGGGCGCAAATCCGGTGGCAACACCGGGATGACGCTCATGATCATCCAGGAGGGGTCTACCCCGGATTTGCGGAAGGCATCCACGATCTTGAGCCGCTTGGCCAGCTTCTGCCGCTTGGCCACCGAACCCGTCTCCCGCACTTCCCGGCGCAACTCGTTATACAGGGCGTCCAGATCGATTTCCTCGAGCAACTTCTTGACCGCCTCGGCGCCGATGCCGGTCTCGAACTTGTTGCCGTAGAGTTCCAGGGCCTCCATGTACTTCTCGTCCGTGAGCAACTGCCCCTTGGCAAGCGGTGTCTCCTTGGGGTCGATGACGATATAACAGTCGAAATAGAGGACCTTCTCCATGTTCTTGAGGGTCAGGTCGAGGAGGTTGCCGATCTTGCTGGGCAGGCTCTTCAGAAACCAGATGTGCGACACCGGCGTGGCCAGTTCAATATGGGCCATGCGCTCGCGCCGCACCTTGGACTGAATGACTTCGACGCCGCACTTCTCGCAGATCACCCCGCGGTGCTTCATGCGCTTGTATTTGCCGCAATTGCACTCGTAGTCCTTGGTCGGCCCGAAGATTTTGGCGCAGAACAATCCGTCGCGTTCGGGTTTGAAGGTGCGGTAATTGATCGTTTCCGGCTTTTTGATTTCGCCGAAGGACCACTTGCGAATCTGCTCCGATGAAGCCAGCGACAGCCGGATACCGTCATATTTCCGAGGATCGGTGGGCTTTGCGAAAAAATCGTATAACGTTTCCAAAGCGCTCTCCTTATAACTTTTTATTCGCCTTCCAGCAGATGAATATCCAGACCCAGCGCCTGGAGTTCCTTGGTCATGACCCGGAACGACTCGGGCAGACCGGGCTCCAGGACATTCTGCCCCTTGACGATCTTTTCATACATACGCGTGCGTCCGGCCATGTCGTCGGACTTCACGGTCAGAAATTCCTGCAGAGCGAAAGCGGCCCCGTAGGCCTCCATGGCCCAGACCTCCATTTCCCCCAGACGCTGCCCCCCGAATTGGGCCTTGCCGCCCAGGGGCTGCTGGGTCACCAGCGAATAGGGCCCGATGGAGCGGGCATGAATCTTGTCGTCGACCAGATGGTGCAATTTGAGCATATACATCGTGCCGACGGTGATCTTCTCGTCGAACGGCTTGCCCGTGCGGCCGTCATGCAGCTTGGCCTGAGCCAGCCGCTCATGGCCGGCCTCCTCTAAGAGCGCCTTGATCTCGTTTTCCTTGGCGCCGTCGAACACCGGGGTGGCCATGTGCACGCCGTCACGGTAGTTGGCCGCAAAGTTCAGCAGGTCGTCATCCTTCATGTTGCCGATCGCCTTGACCGTGGTGTTGTCGGAGAATATCCGGGCGAGTTTATCGCGCAGGGCCTCGGTCTTGCTCTCTTCGAGCAGCGCCTGGATCTGGTCCCCTAGCCCCTTGGCCGCCAGACCGAGATGAATTTCCAGAATCTGGCCGACGTTCATGCGGGAGGGAACTCCCAGCGGGTTGAGCACCATGTCCACGGGCTTGCCGTTTTCGAAATAGGGCAGGTCTTCAATCGGCAGGATGCGGGAGACGACACCCTTGTTGCCGTGCCGCCCGGCCATCTTGTCCCCGACGGAGAGTTTGCGTTTCATGGCCACATAGACCTTGACCATCTTGATCACGCCCGGAGGCAGGTCGTCGCCTTTTTCAAACCGGCTGACGTGCTGATCGAAACGGTCCCGAACCTCCTCGCTCAAACGGCGGGTCTGCTCCAGGATGTCGTGGATGGCCTCCGTCTGCTGCGGGTCTTCGAGAATCACGTGTTCAACCTGCGCCAGCGGCGTGGCTTCGAGCGCTTCCGCGGTGATCACGGCATTCTTGGCAATCAGGGTCTTCTTGCCCTTCTTGATCGAGGTGTAGCATTTCTGCCCCACGAGCAGTTTGGTCAGACGATCGCGGGCCACGCCCTCGATGATGTTGATCTCGTCCTCGCAGTCCTTCTCGCGGCGGCTGATCTCGTCATCCTCGATCTGGCGGGTGCGATCGTCTTTGCTGGCGCCGCGCCGTGAAAACACCTTGGCGTCGATCACGATGCCCTGGACACCCGGCGGCACCCGCAGCGAGGTGTCTTTGACGTCGCCGGCCTTTTCGCCGAAGATCGCACGCAGCAGCTTCTCTTCGGGCGAAAGCTGCGTCTCGCCCTTAGGCGTGATCTTGCCCACCAGAATATCCCCGGGTTCGACCTCCGCCCCCAGCCGGATGATGCCGCTGTCGTCGAGGTCTTTCAGGGCTTCATCGCCCACATTGGGGATATCGCGCGTAATGTCCTCTTTGCCCAGTTTGGTGTCACGGGCCACAACCTCGAATTCCTCGATATGCACCGAAGTGTAAACCCCGTCGCGGACGAGCCGCTCGCTGACCAGGATGGAGTCTTCGAAGTTGTATCCGCCCCAGGGCATGAAGGCCACGGTCACGTTCTTACCCAGGGCCAGTTCGCCCTTGTCCGTGGCCGGGCCGTCCGCCACGATCTGACCCTTGACCACGCTGTCGCCCTTGCGGACGATCGGGCGGTGGTTGAAGCAGGTGTTCTGGTTGCTGCGCACGAATTTGGACAAGTTGTAGATGGTCACCGGCTTGTCGGCGCCGTTGCCGCCCTCGGCCGTATCGTGCCGGATAACGATGCGCGAGGCATCCACGTCCACCACTTCGCCGTCACGACGGGCGACGATGGCGACCCCGGAATCACGCGCGACGACACTCTCGATCCCGGTGCCGACCAGGGGCGCTTCGCTGATCAGGAGCGGAACGGCCTGGCGCTGCATGTTCGATCCCATCAGGGCCCGGTTGGCGTCGTCGTTTTCCAGAAAGGGGATCAGGGAGGCGGATACGCTGACCAGCTGGTTGGGCGAAATGTCCATCAGCTCGATCTTGTCGTTTTCCACCATCATGAATTCGCCGGATACCCTTGAGGTCACCAGCGGATTGACATAGTGCTTCTTGGCATCAACGGGCGCGTTGGCCTGGGCGATGGGGTGTTCCTGCTCCTCGAAGGCGCTCAGAAACCGGACCTCGTCGGTAATCGTCGCTTCCTGAACAACGCTGTAGGGCGTTTCGATGAAACCGTACTGATTGACGCGTGCATAGGTGCTTAGCGAGACGATCAGGCCGATGTTAGGCCCTTCCGGCGTCTCAATCGGGCAAATACGCCCGTAGTGCGAGGGGTGCACGTCGCGCACCTCGAAGCCGGCCCGCTCGCGGGTCAGACCTCCCGGCCCCAGGGCGCTAAGGCGGCGCTTGTGGGTCGTCTCCGACAGCGGGTTGGTCTGGTCCATGAACTGGGAGAGCTGACTGGTGCCGAAGAATTCCTTGACCACGGCCGACACCGGTTTGGGATTGACCAGGTCGTGCGGCATGAGGGCATCGACTTCCTGCAGGCTCATGCGCTCCTTGATGGCCCGCTCCATACGCACCAGGCCAATGCGGTACTGATTCTCCAGAAGCTCGCCCACCGCCCGCACCCGCCGGTTGCCCAGATGATCGATATCGTCGACGACGCCCTGGGTGTCGCGCAGCTCGATCAAGGTCTTGGCGGTCAGCAGGATGTCTTCCTTGCGAAGAATACGTAGATTGATGTCGCTGTCGAGCCTCAAGCGCTGATTGATCTTCATGCGCCCGACCCCAGAGAGGTCGTAATAGGTCGATTTGAAAAACAGGTTGTCGATAAAATCCTGGGCCACCTCGGGAGTGGCCGGGTTGCCCGGACGCAAACGGCGGTAGATCTCGATCAGGGCTTCTTCCTTGCTTTCGACCTTGTCGAGCAGAAGGGTCTTGCGGATGGCATCGCTGCTGGTGACCCCGTCGATGAAAAGGACATCCAGGGCCTTGATGCCGGCCTCGCGCAGCTTCTCCAGCATGTCCTCATCGATGGCCTCGTTGATCCCGGCCAACACCGCGCCGCTTTTAGGGTGGTTGACCCTGTGGGCCAGGACCTTGCCGATGACGTCCTCTTCGTTGATCGGAAATTCCTGCAGGCCCGCGGTGCTCAGGCGCTTGATGGCGCGCTTGGTGAAAATCCGCCCCTTTTTGACGACCACCTCACCGGAATCGGGATCCTTCACGTCCCGGCTGGCGCGCTGCCCCTTGAGCAGATCGGGGTTAAACGATTTGAAATAGCGCTTGCCCTTCAGAAAAATCCGCTCCTGGTGATAGAAGTAGTTCAGGAGGTCTTCCGAGGAGAAGCCGAAGGCCTTGAACAGGATCGTGACCGGGAATTTGCGGCGGCGATCGATGCGGATATAGACGATATCCTTCGGATCGATCTCGAGATCGATCCAGGAGCCGCGCACCGGGATGATCCGCGAGCTGTAGATGATTTTGCCCGATGAGTGGCTCTTGCCCTTGTCGTGGTCAAAGAAGACCCCCGAGGAGCGGTGCAGCTGGCTGACCACGACCCGTTCGGTACCGTTGATGATAAAGGTGCCTTTGTCGGTCATCAGCGGAATCGTGCCGAAGTAGATCTCCTGCTCCTTGATGTCGCGAATATTGGAAACCCCCGTATCGGCGTCCACATCGTAGACCACGAGGCGTGCGGTGATGCGCAAAGGGATTTCGTAGGTCATGCCCCGGTGAATGCATTCCTCGACACTGTGTTTCACCTCGGCAAAGCGGTAGGAAACGAACTCGAGGGAAGCACTCCCGGTAAAGTCCTTGATCGGAAACACCGATTTAAAAACGGACTGCAGCCCGATTTCTTCCCGTTGCTCGGGGGGGATGTCCATTTGTAGAAATCGACTGTAGGATTCCCTCTGAACCCCTATCAAGTCCGGGATTTCAACGATTTGAGGTATTTTTCCGAAATTTTTACGAATCCGCTGCTTGGCCAGTGACATTTCCGGCATGGTTTCTCCAGGCAATAATGGGGTTTGCGCTTAAGGCGCCCGGGAGGGGCGAAACCCCTCCCGGAGTGAAGTCCTGTGACTTCCGGTTTACTTAACTTCCACCTGCGCGCCAGCTTCTTCGAGCTGACCCTTGATCTTTTCGGCCTCGTCCTTGGGCACACCTTCCTTGACGGCCTTGGGCGTGCTTTCCACGAGTTCTTTGGCTTCCTTGAGACCCAGCCCGGTGATGGCCCGGACTTCCTTGATGACCTGGATCTTCTTGTCCCCGTGAGCCGTCAGGACGACATCGAATTCGGTCTTTTCCTCGGCCGCACCGCCTTCGGCGCCACCGGCCGGCATCCCGGCCATCATAGCCACCGGGGCCGCGGCGGAAACGCCGAATTTATCTTCCAGTTCCTTGACGAGCTCCGAAAGGTCGAGCACCGACATGTTAGCGATGAATTCAATCACATCGTCTTTGGTGATATCAGCCATTTTGCGATTTACCTCCAAAAGTAAAAAAATTCTATTTCACATTAGAAATGCACATCACGAATGGGATGCGGTCGTTCAGGCGGCTTCTTTCTGATCTTTGACCGCGTTCAGCACGTTGACCAGGCGCCGCGGCGCGTCGGCCAATGCACTGACCAGTCCCTGGGGCACGGCATTCATCGCCGCGAGCACCTGCGCCAGCAGTTCCTCGCGCGAAGGCAACTTGGCCAGGGCCGTAATCGCGCTCAGGTCGAGCAGTTTGCCATTCATGACGCCCGCCTTGATTTCCAGTTTGTCATTTTCCTTGGCAAACTGCGTCAGGACTTTGGCCGGTGCCACGGGATCCGTAAAGGCCAGCGCGATCGCACTGGGGCCTTTGAACGTATCCGTCAACTGCGCAACTTCCGTGTCCTGGGAAGCCCGCGTGAGCATGGTATTTTTGACCACCTGATACTCGACTTCGGCTTCGCGCAGTTTGCGACGCAGATCGTTCATCTGGGCGACATCGAGCCCCTTGTAGTCCGTGACGATGACCACCTGGGCCGCCTCGAATTTTTCGCGCAAGGCCGCTACGATTCTCTGCTTCTCATCCAATCTCACGAGTAACCAACACCTCCTTTCCCGCATCCTTTGCAAACCGGAGGTAACCAGCAAAACGAATACGCTGCCTCGGTAGGCCGGCCGGAGCCGATTAAACACGTTCTTCGTGAACCTACGGTCTTTGACAGGATGACTGTATGATTAAAACACCAATAGTTGATAAGGGCCGCAACGCCTCGGATGACGGTCAGGCAAGCGTTGCCAAAACGGCAGCGCCTCCGCCAGCCGACCGGCCGGATCTATTTGAGCAGTTCCTTGACCTGGGCGACATCGACTTTGAAGCCTGGCCCCATCGTGGTTGAAATGGCGACCCCTTTGAGATAGGTCCCCTTGCTGGAAGTCGGTTTGAGGCGCATGATCGTTTCAAGAAAAGCCGTGATGTTCTGGACGATTTTCTCCGCGCCAAAGGAGACTTTTCCCATGGGGGCGTGGACAATGCCGGCTTTCTCCACCCGAAAATCGATTTTTCCGGCCTTGAGTTCCTGAATCGCCCGTTCCAATTCGAACGTGACCGTTCCGGTTTTGGCATTGGGCATCAACCCCCGAGGGCCCAGCAGCTTACCGATTTTGCCGACAGTGCCCATCATATCCGGCGTGGCCACGGCCTTGTCGAATCCGAACCAGCCTCCCTTGATCTTCTCAATTAGATCGTCATTGCCGACAAAGTCGGCCCCGGCTTCCTGGGCTTCTTTTTCTTTTTCGCCCTTGGCAAAGACCAGCACCTTGACTTCTTTGCCCAACCCGTTGGGGAGCACGACGGTGCCACGAACCATTTGATCGGCATGACGCGGATCGACCCCCAGCTTGACGGCCACGTCGACGGTTTCGTCAAACTTGGCAAAAGACGAGGCCAGGGTGTGCTGCACGGCTTCTTCGAAGTTCGACGGCTCGGCCGCCTTCAATTTATCTCTGGACTGCGTATAGTGTTTACCCCGCTTCGGCATTGCTCTTTTCTCACTCCCTTTG
>JASJCV010000119.1 GCA_030065275.1 Desulfobacterales bacterium
GTCAATTTCGTAATATCTTACTCGCACGATTCTTTTACCTATAAGATCGCGAAATTGATTCTCGAAGTTGTTTTTATCCATTATCGTATAAGGCATAACGACCGAGCTGAGACGCGGAAAACGCGCCAGCGTTTTCCCGTCGATTTCTCCAGCGCCAGGTTATGCACTTAGTTTGCTTTTAAGTAATTGCATAAATCGATATTGATCTGAGAGACCACTAATTATAACCTTTTTTCCATTTTTAAAATGTAAAATAAAGTATCTTAACCCAAAAAATTGATTTCTATCTTTTGAAACTAT
Source organism: Desulfobacterales bacterium (assembly GCA_030065275.1). Taxonomy (GTDB): domain Bacteria; phylum Desulfobacterota; class Desulfobacteria; order Desulfobacterales; family UBA5852; genus JABZFP01. Next base: position 301 of record JASJCV010000119.1, read on the forward strand.
GCCTTCATCTTTAATGAAGAGGATATCTTTTATAGAGAAATTTTGTTGTCTGATAAAAAAACTTCGAATGTTTAATTCATTATCTTTTATTTCATACCTGACCGACAGAATATAAAAAATAAAATATGAAACCACAGCGGATAAAAATACCATAAACCAATCAAAATACGTCAAAGTATCGATTGGGAAACCATCTTGAGCAAATAAGTATAGCTCATAAGCGTTAAGACTTATCCATAGTGATGGAAAGAAAAAGCGAGGAAACCAATCAATTCTACTAACCATTCCGACATGCCCTTGTATTTTTATGTATATCTAAGGCTTTGTTGAGGTGCATAACTTATATATTATGTTGCAGCATCATTTTAACAAAAAAATGAGAATGAGACACTATTTACCAATTATGTGTAAATTATTGCACAAACCTAAATTCATACATTAAATCACAAATTTAGAAAAAGTAAACAAATTAATGTTGACTCACCTTGCCTTTATTAATGCACCATTTACCGCTAATTATCGTTATTATGGTGCTGCACCATAATAACGATAATCTAGTTATTTTGAGATACTTTTTAATCCAATGGACTTACAACGCCATACCTATTTTTGCTGACCACATGGGTATAGATCATTGTCGTTCTCAGGTCGGTGTGCCCCAGTAGGTCTTGAATCGTGCGGATATCATAGCCCTGCTCAAGCATGTGAGTCGCAAAACTGTGTCGGAGGGTATGAACAGTTACCCGTTTAGGGATTTTGGCCGCCAATGCTGCCGATTTTATGGCTCTTCGCAAATTACCCCTGTGCACATGGTGCCTTCGCAGAATACGCGATTTCGGGTCGACTGCATTTTTTTGCGATGGAAAAACCCAAAACCAAGCCCATTCTTTACCCGCATTCGGGTATTTCCTCACTAATGCACCCGGGAGCATGACGCCATGGGCGTCCATTTCGCGATCCCTATCGTAAATGGATCTGACTTTGTCCAAGTGAACGGCCAGATCGCCCTTTATGCTTTTCGGTAGCACTGTTTCGCGGTCTTTATCCCCCTTACCGCCTCGCACGGTTAAGGCCTCCCGCTCGAAGTCGATATCCTTGATTCTCAAACTGATACACTCGGCCAAACGCAGTCCGCAGCCGTAGATCGTGCGGGCCATTAACAGGTTGTTTCCACTCATATTTTCAAACAGACGTCTCATCTCCGCCTTGGTCAGGACGACAGGCAGGCGCCTGGTCCGCTTGGCCCTGACCGCTTCGGCGATATCGTCGATATCCTTGTCCAGCGTGTGCCGGAACAGGTAAAGAATCGCATTGAAGGCCTGGTTTTGGGTTGAGGCCGCGACTTTCCGCTCCACGGCCAGATAGGTCAAGAAATCTTTAACATCTGTGCTTTCCAGCGCATGCGGCGACTTGCCGTTCAAGAAGCGGTAGAATCTTCGCACCCAGCCGATGTAGGCGTTCTCGGTGCGGAGCGAACGGTGCATTAGGCGCAGCATGTTGCGCATGTCATCGGCCACCGCCTTCCACTGGGCATCCGTTCCGAGGGTTGCCTGGTTATGTTGCGTTTCCTTGCGCTTTTCAAAAAACCGGTACAGCTTGATGGCCTGCGCCGCCTGGTCCACCTGCCAGGTTTCATGCCTTTTGGACAAGTGCTTTAGGTAGGCGTCGATTTCTTCGCCGGTCAGCGCCTCACCGATATCTTTCTGGCTGAACCGGTAAAGCTGCCGTACCCAGTGCAGGTAGAAATCCACCGCTTTGGGCGTGGTTATGCGCCGGACCAGGAGGTACGTTTTGAACGCTTGCATGCCGCGAGTTTCAGCAAATAATGTGCCCGCCAGGTATGGTTGCCTGCAATCAAGCGGTTACGCGTTTTTTTGGCACGGGATGCACAGGTCTCTGTGCATGACCGCCCTGTTTTATGTGCATGGGTGTCCAGCAAATAGACACCGGCTGCGGGGCGCGAAGCGCATCGCCTTTGGTCGATTTCGTATGCCGGCTTGGAGGAGGGAGATGTTTGATCCGCCCAGGGCGCTGTTCGAAAACCGTTCCCTGGCTTGTATCCGGATCGCTATTTACTTCAAAATGCATCATATTCGAGCGGGTCGGCGGCGTCAAGCATTCCAGGTACTGAAGGGCTGCCCCGTGTATCGGCGCGGTATCCGGCAGGTGGTCCGTCTGGCGAATCGTGCGGTTTCGACTTGCAAACATAGACGGCAGGGATCAATATTAGCCCCACAACACGTTTGATACCCGGCATCCGCCCTGACTTCCAACCCCCACCCGGAGATTCGCATGACGACTCAAACCATCCCCGAACGCAAGGACGTCGCCGCCGGAGATCAGTGGGACCTGACCCCGCTGTTCGACTCGGACGCGGCCTGGGAGGAAACCTACGACATCGTCCAGAAGGACCTGGACGCCTACGCCGGCTACAGGGGCCGGCTGGGGGAATCCGCCGAGGTCCTGCGCCAGGCGATCAGTTTCGATCTGGACGTCTCCCGGCGGCTGGACCGGCTTTTCACCTACGCCCATCTCAAAAACGACGAGGACCAGTCCAATCAAAACTATCTGGGGCTCTACCAGCGCGCCGTGAGTCTCTACACGCGGGCCTCCGAGCTTTCGAGCTTCATGCGGCCTGAAATCATGGCTGTCGACGAGGCGCAGATGGCCGCCTTCCTGGAGGCGCCGGAACTGGCCGGGTACCGCTTTCACCTCGAAAAAATCCTGCGGCTGCGCGCCCATACCCGCAGCCCCCAGGAGGAGGAACTGCTGGCCATGAGTGCTGAAATGGCCCAGACGGCCCGTCAGGTGTTCGGCCAACTGGACAACGTGGACCTGAACTTCGGCACCCTGACCGACGAGGAGGGCCGGGAGGTGGAGCTGAGCCACGGCAATTTCACGACCTTCCTGCAAAAACCCGACCGCGAAGTGCGCCGCCGTGCCTTTTCGCAGTATTATAAACGCTACGACCAGCACAAGCACACCATCGTCGCCGCCCTGGGCGGGTCGGTCAAAGGCGATTTGTTCTACGCCCGCAGCCGCAGCTACGCAGACTGCCGGGCGGCCGCGCTCCACGGCGACCGCATGCCGGCTGAGGTCTACGACAACCTGATCGCCACCGTACGCGACAACCTGGCCCCCCTGCTCCGCTATTTCGATTTCCGCCGGCAGGCGCTCGGACTGGACGAACTGCATTTCTACGACACCTATGTGCCCATCGTGAAGGACGTCCGGTTCGAAATGCCCTATGACGAGGCCGTGGCCACCTGCGGCCAGGCGCTGGCGGCTTTGGGGGACGATTATGTGGCGCCCCTGCTGGAGGGTTTGCAAGGCGCTTGGGTGGACCGCTACGAAAACCGCGGCAAGCGCAGCGGTGCCTATTCCTCGGGCTGCTATGACTCACCGCCCTATATTCTCCTCAACTACCAGGCCGGCAACATCAACAGCCTGTACACGCTGATCCACGAAGCCGGCCATTCCATGCACACCCACCTCTCCTGCCGGCATCAGCCCTACGTCTATCACAACTATACGATTTTCGTGGCCGAGGTGGCCTCGACCTTCAACGAAACGCTGCTTAGCGCCCACCTGCTGGCGCGCTACCGCGACGACCCCCGGATGCAGGCCTACCTGCTCAACCGCGAAATCGACAACATCCGCGCCACGCTTTTCCGGCAGACCATGTTCGCCGAATTCGAGCTTGCCATCCACCGCCGCGCGGAGGCCCAGAAGCCGCTGACGCTCGAGGCCCTCACAAAGATCTACCGCGGCCTGCTGGAGGTCTACTTCGGCGATCGGATGGTGATCGACGATGTCCTGGCGCTGGAATGCCTGCGCATCCCCCACTTCTACTCGGCCTTCTATGTCTACAAGTACGCCACCGGAATATCGGCGGCTATCGCGCTGGCCGCGCAGGTGATGGCAGGCGTCGAGGGCGCCCGGGAGCGCTATCTCGAATTCCTGACCCTGGGCGGGAGCCGCTTTCCGCTGGAAGAACTGGCTGTGGCTGGGGTGGACATGGCCTCGCCCGAGCCGATCCGGCAGGCCATCGCCCATTTCGAAACGCTGGTGGAAAAGCTGATGGCGGTCTACGACAAGCTATAGACGGGAAGAAAAGCGATGACCGCGGCCGGTTGCTTGGCATCCCGCCGCGGGGCAGGATCGAACGGCGGCCCGGTCTATTCCCGGTAGGAGCCCAGCAGCGCTTCGAGCAGCTTGAGCATCTTGCCGATCGAGGGAATGAAAAGCTTTTCGTCCGGCGAGTGCGGATGGCGCAGGGTGGGGCCGATGGAGATCATTTCCATCCCCGGCACCTTGGCGCCGATCAGGCCGCACTCCAGTCCAGCATGAATGACTTCCACCACGGGCGCTTCGCCGAACGCAAGGGTGTAGACCGACCGGCAGCGCGCGAGCAGAGCGGATTCGGGGTCCGGCGGCCAGGAGGGGTGGTGGTTCATGCGGGTGGCTTCGGCCCCGGCCAGGGCGGCCACGGCCCGAACCCGGTCGTTGATCTCCTCCAGGCGCGTCATCGAAAGACTGCGCTGGCTGCTGATGATGTCGAAGCGCTCCTCGGCCGTCGTGAGGATGGCCAGGTTGCACGAGGTCTCAACCAGCCCCTCGACGGTGGCGCTCATGCTCTGGACCCCGTGCGGCAGGGCGTTCAGCAGGGCCAGCGCCCGCGCGGCGCTGGCCGGCGCGATGACCGCGTCCGGCGCGTCTGCGGCCGCAAGCGGTTCGCAGCCGATGGCCAGATGCGGCTCGCTTGCGCCGTTTTCTTCCGCGCAGACGGCCTGAAAGCGCGCGAGCCTCTCCTGCAGACCCGCTTCCTTGCCGGCCGGCAACCCCACCACGGCGCGGGCATCGCGCGGAATGGCGTTGTGGGCCGATCCGCCGTTCAGGCTGGCCACGCGGAGGTCCAGCTCGGCCACAAGCCGGCCCAGCACACGCCCCAGAATGCGGTTGGCATTGGCCCGGGGCTTGTGAATGTCGATCCCGGAGTGCCCGCCGCGCAGGCCCCCCACGGTGATCGCATGAAATTGCCGGGCTTCACCGGCCGGCTCGTAGGCGAGCCCCATGCGGATCCTTATTTCCTCCCCGCCGGCGCAGCCGATGGTGACGATGTGGTCGTCCTCCGAATCGATATTGATCAGCACCTTGCCGCTGATCAGGGCGGGATCCAGCTGGCTGGCGCCGATAAGCCCGCTCTCCTCGTCCACGGTGAACAGCAGTTCGAGGGGCGGATGGGCGATCGATCCGTATCCCGCGACAAAAAGCGCCAGGGCCAGGGCGATCCCGTTGTCCGCCCCCAGCGTGGTGCGCTCGGCGCGCAGCCAGTCCCCGTCGCGAACGACGCGGATGGGGTCGCGGTCGAAATCATGGTCGCTGTCGGGGGCTTTTTCGCAGACCATGTCCATGTGTCCCTGCAGCACGATCACCGGCGCCTGTTCAAAGCCCGGCGTGGCCGGCACGCGGATGACGAGGTTGCCGGCCGCATCGGTGGCCCGCTCCAGCTGATGTTGGTCGGCCCACGCGGCCAGCCAGCGCCCAACGGCGGCTTCGTTCTTGGAACAGCGCGGAATGGCGTTGATCTGTGTAAAGATGTCGATGACGGTATCCGTGGGGGTCGGCATGGATGCTGTGCTCCTGAAGTCGATTGCGGTGTTGCGACGGCCGTTGCGGGCCGCTCTTTTGGCTGGCGGGGAATATATGGTAAGAAGTGTTCAAAGTCAAAAAATCAGCAGACCCGAACCGGCTCGCCGGCCTTTGCGGCCGGGGCCGTCGGGGTGATGGACGAGGTGATCCCATGACGCTACTGGACCATGGCCGCGCCGTGATCTCCCTGCTGCTCGTGGCGCTCAACACCCTCTTCTGGGGTGTTCCCGTCTATCTTCTCACCCTGGTCAAACTGGTTTTCCGGGGCGCTTCACAGCAAGAGGTGCTCGCGCGGGCGCTCATGCGGACGGTCAATTTCTGGATCTACGGGAATCTTTGGATTCAGCGCGTCATGCTGGGCATCCAGTGGGACATCCAGGGAACCGAAGGGCTGCGGATGGACGAATGGTATTTCGTCAACTGCAACCACCAGTCCTGGGCCGACCTGCCCATCCTGCTGGAGGTTTTCACCGGCCGAATCCCCTTTCCTAAAATTTTCACCAAGCAGGAGCTGATCTGGCTGCCGATCATCGGGCAGGCCCTGTGGGCCATGGACTACCCCTTCATGCGCCGCTACTCCCGGGAGGAGCGCCGCCGCCATCCTGAAATCGCCGGGAGAGACCGGGAAGCGGCCCGCCGCGCCTGCCGTAAATACCGGCACACGCCGGTGGCGATCCTCAACTTCCCCGAAGGCACCCGCTTTACGGCGGCGAAACACCGCCAACAGGCATCGCCCTACCGCCATCTGCTCCCGCCCAGGGCCGGGGGGCTGGCCTATGCGCTGGAAGCGCTCGAGGGCCGGATTCGGTGCCTGCTCGATGTGACCATTATTTATCCCCAAGGCGAAACCAGCTTCTGGGCCTACATTGGCGGCCAGGTCAAACGGATCGTTGTGCGCGTGCGGCCGATCGAGGTCCCGGCGCGGTTTTTAGAGGGAGACTATCACGCCGATCCTGAATTCCGCGCCGCCTTTCAATCCTGGCTGGGAGCGTTGTGGCGGCAAAAGGACGACCTGCTCGAGCGTCACCTCAAACAGGATGCTCACCTGCCCCGCGAGCCCTGAGAAACGCAACCGCGCATTCCAGTTAGCCCGGCGCCGGTCCCGGGCTCAGGCAATGGAACCGCAAGCGCTGCCCGCGAGAATGCCGAAATGTGTTCAAGGTTTGGATCGGGATGCCAGGGACGGCGGTGCCAACCCGTCATCCGCGACAACCGGTCGGTCTTCCGGGGACTGGAAGCGAGGGCTCAACGCCGCATCGGGGCCCAAAGACCATTCAGTACTGAGGCAAAGAAGTCTTCTTGGGGACGGTTTTGCAAAAAAGTCCGAGAGCACGGCTTGCGAACCCCGCGGAATGAAGCGTACTCAGGTACGCTGCAATGACGAGGGGTGAAGCATAACGCCACGCCGGGGCCCAAAGGCCGCATGGTACTAACCCCGAGAAGTCTTCTCAAAGGCGGGATTTTGGCTTCAGCGCAAGGCGGCCGGGAGAATTGAACCGGAGGAATACACGGGTATTTCGAGGATTCAATTCGAGCGCCCAACGCCGCGCTGGGGCCAAAAGACCGTTTTTGTGATGACTTCTAGTCTTTTTGCTCGTAGAGCAGCGTGATCGTCACCGTGCGGTTCAAGGCCCGGTTTTCGGGCAAGTCGTTGCTGAAGAGCGGATCGAAGGGCCCCACGCCGGCGTATTTGAATGCCTCGGCGGAAGCCTCGCCGCGCACGGCGGCAATCTGGTTGAAGACCGCCCGGGCGCGCCGCTCGGACAGATCGAGGTTGTAAGCCTCCTTGCCGATGTTGTCCGTATGCCCCACGATGTTGACGCTGACATCCGCGAGGCTGTCGATGCGGGCCACGATCTGCCGCACGATGACCTCGTTGCGCGCCTTGATGGCGTCGCTGTTGAAATCAAACAGAATCAGGGCATATTTTTCCTGGACCTTGTACCCCAGGTTGCGCGCCCGCCGCTCTTCGCGCTTCAGGAAATTGACCGCAATCGGATCACTGGCGACGGTATAGACCTGCCCTTCCATGTCCTCGACTTCCATTTCGGCCCGGATCTGCTTGTAAGGTGCGATCGCCAGGGGGGCGAGTTTGTCCGGCGGCAGGTTCAGGTTCTCCTCCAGGCGGCCCGATCCGGTCATGCTGTGAAGCGGCGTGTCATCGCCCAGGATGGTCAGTTTCCAGCTGTAGATGCCGTGCTCGGCGACAATCAAGGGCTGCAGTTGGAGGGCTTCGGCATCCATGCGGGCCTCAGCATAGGTGCTGGTGACCACGTCGAGGATCTCGTCGCGGTCGGCATGGATCTCCACCCGCTGATTCTCCTGGCGGCCCTCGGGGGTTCCGCGGGAGCTGGGCACTTCCGGCAGGTTGCGGGCTTCCACGGCCAAGCGGGACGGTTCCACCCCCCAGATATACTGCAGGTAAGCCTTGACGGCCTCCGCCCGGGCGCGTGAGAGATCGATGCGGCCCTTCTCCTCGCCCATGTCGGTGTTGCAGCCAACGATGCGGATGGCGGCATCCGGAAATTCGGCCAGGCGCTTGCCCACGATGTTGAGCACGTTCAAATACTTCTCCAGCGTAGCGCGCAGATTGGCAGGGTCGAATGCGTCGGCCTGGTCCTGGCTGCGGAAGCGGACATATCGCTCCGGGATGGCGCTCTGGCCGGTATCGAAATAGATGTAGTTGAGCAGGGGGGCGCTGTCGATGGTGGTGATCTCCTCGACATTAACGACCGCGGGAACCAGGGCCAGCGTTCCGGTGGGCGGGTAGAGAAAACGGTAGGCGACCACGTAGCGGTAAAGCAGTTTGGACATGACGGCCTGGAAGATGGGAACCAGATCCTCGGCAGCGCTGGCTTTCCAGATGCGCCCCCCGTGGCTGGCACTGAAATCGCTCAGGAACGGATTGGTGCCGCTGGCGGGCATGTAGTCGATGGCATAAGCTTCGAAATTGGCAATGCCCTCGGCCGCCTTTTCCACCACCGGGCCCCGGAAGGCACTGTTGATATCCTCGCCGTCGGTGAAGACCACCATGAATTTGTTGGCCTCTTCCGGGAGATTGTGCAACACGGACAGCCCCGCCAGCATGCCTTCGTAGACAACCGTCTTGTTGGTCAGATTCTCTTCGAAGCTCTCGCGGATAAAGGCGCGCAGCTCCTCGATCTGATTGGACTGTTTCATGCGCACGTGCAGGTTGTAGTCGCCGAAGGGAATGGTTTCATCGTCACTGAAGACGATCACGGTGATGTTGTCGATCGGTCGGATGATGGCGTAGAGGTTCTCCATGGCCCGGATGATCGGATCCACGGCCCGGCGCCGCCGCATGGAGGCGGAATTGTCCACCACCATGACGATGTTCAGACTAACGTCCTTGCTGGTCTCGAGCGGTTCCGCCGAAAGAATCTGGGCCTGCTTGCCCGCGCGCTTCACGATGAAGTCTTCGATGGTCAGGTTGCGCAGCGGATTGCCTTCGCCGTCGGCCGCGGAAATAAGCAGTTTATTCGTTTCGAGGTGCTGATAGCTGAATTCGACCGCTCCGGCGGGAGCGACGACTTCAAGTGCTTCCTGGGCACGGGCCGGCAGGGCGATCAGCCATAGGGCGAACAACAATAACGGCAATCCGGTGCGTGTCCTCATGCCTCCTCCTTGGACCTCAATGGTCTTTGCGGCTTAGCAGGGTTCTTAAAAAAAATCGCATGGTGGGCATCCTCAACTGTCGGGCCGACGGTCCCCGGCACAACAGCCCGGGGGATATCAGCCGAATCGGAGATTTATATTGCAGCCGGAATGGATAATCAAGCCCGGAGCCGACGGCGTGATGGGACACCCGGGATGCGGGGTTGCACCGTGCGGCGGCGCGACACGCCGGCAACAGCAACCGAAGTACCGGCCGAAGCGCCAGATTTTGATTGAAAACTGTCGTCGCCACGTTTAATCTACCGGGAATTTCCTGGCGAAACGCCCGATGCGCGCCGTGGAGCTTTTTTGGTAGGATAAGGCCACTCATCCGGCCGAGGCCTGCGTCGCGGCGGCTCTATATTCAAACGCAATCTGGAGGAATGACAGATGCCCAAAACGATATTCAGTTTCCGGCCTATGGGCGCCGCGGTATTGCTCGGTGTTTTGACCCTGCTGGCGGGAAGCGCGCTGGCCCAATCCCCCCCGTTGAAAACCACGGGTCAGACCCTTTACGTCCCGGTGTATTCCCACATCTACAGCGGTGATCGTGAACGGCCCGTCTACCTGGCGACCACCTGCAGTATCCGCAACACGGATCCGTCCCATGCCATTCGGCTCTTGCGGGTGGACTACATCAACGGCGAGGGCAAACTGGTGCGCCGATATCTCGAGGCGCCCGTCGAGTTGGGCCCCATGGCCTCGACGCGCTTCATCATCGGCGAATCGGACAAGGCCGGCGGGTCCGGCGCCAACTTCATCGTGCGCTGGGAGGCGGCTTCGCCGGTGAGCCCCCCGATCGCCGAGGGAATCATGATCAGCACGGCCTCCCAACTGGGCATCTCGTTCACCTCCCGCGCCCGGGTCATACCGGATTAAGGCTGCTTCAAGGAGCATCGGTATGGACCCTTTATGGATCAGCACCGCGTTCTTGCTTGGGTTCGCCGTCCGACAGATCGGCCTGCCGCCCCTCATCGGATTCCTCCTGGCCGGCTTCGCCCTGAATGCCCTGGGGGTCGAAGGGGGGCCGTTTCTCCAGGATGTCTCCGATCTGGGGGTGACCCTGCTGCTGTTCACCATCGGTCTCAAATTCAAGGTCAAGAGCCTGCTACAGCCTGAAATCTGGGCCGGCACCACCCTGCACATGGCGATCACCGTCCTCCTGTTCGGTGGCGCCCTCGCCATGCTGTCCGGAACCGGCATCGCGCTCTTCGCCCCCCTGGATTTCAAACTGGCGCTGCTGATCGCCTTTGCCCTGAGCTTTTCCAGCACGGTGTTCGCCGTCAAGGTGCTGGAAGACAAAGCCGAGTTGGCCTCGTTTCACGGTCGGGTGGCGATCGGCATCCTGATCATGCAGGACGTTCTGGCGGTGATCTTCCTGACCGCCTCCACCGGCAAGCTCCCTTCGCTCTGGGCCCTGGCCCTGTTACCGCTCTTCTTCATTCTGCGCCCGGTGATGATGCGTCTGATGGAGAAAAGCGGCCACGGCGAGCTGATGATTCTCTTCGGGCTGTTTCTCGCGCTCGTCGTCGGCGCGGGCGGCTGCGAACTGGTGGGCCTCAAAAGGGACCTGGGGGCGCTGATCATCGGCATCATGGTGGCCGACCACCCCAAGGCCGGCGAGCTGGCCAACCACCTGATGGGTTTCAAGGACCTGTTCCTGGTGGGTTTCTTCCTGAGCATCGGTCTTTCCGCCGAGCCCACCTGGGAGGCCCTGGGCGTGGGTGCGCTGCTGGCCGCGGTCATGCCCCTGAAGGTCGTTCTCTTCTTCCTCTTTCTTACGCGCTTCAAGCTGCGGGCCCGCACGGCCACCCTGGCCGCCTTCAGCCTGGCCAACTACAGCGAATTCGGCCTGATCGTGGCGGCCCTGGCCGCGGGCAACGGCTGGATCGACAATGGCTGGCTGGTCACGATCGCCATCGCCCTCTCTATGACCTTCATTCTGGCCGCCCCTCTGAATACACAGGCCCAGGCCATCTACAACCGCAACGCGGCGTTTCTGAAACGCTTTGAAACCCGCAAACGCCACATCGAGGACACCCCCATCGACCCGGGCGATGCGGAGATCGCGATCTTCGGCATGGGTCGCATCGGCACAAGCGCCTACGACACCATGG
>JASJCV010000120.1 GCA_030065275.1 Desulfobacterales bacterium
GGCATCATGCTGGTGCCCTCGCGGATGTTCGAATACGGCGACCGGCATGTACGCATCGGTTTCGGCCGTGAAGACTTTCCGGAAGTGCTGCATCGCTTCGGCGCCTATCTGCGCAAACGTTACGGCTGATGGCCCCCGGGCGAAGTCGACGCACCATTTATGTCTGACCGGCTCCGGGTGAAATCTCGCGAACGTTCTCTTCTCTGCGGGACGGCAGGCTGCAGGCCGTCATCCGGTGTCGCGGCCGGTATTGGCGGTGGGGCCGGATCACGGATGGAGGAAACACCTTTCGCAGGCCCGGCGGCTTCTGCCGGCATCAAAACGACGACGGGCGGCCGAAGTAAATGCTTCTTAAATTTTTTCAGGGGGATGATTGGAAGGCCACACTTAAGCGGGCGACGATTGCGGTGCCGGACAAGACGGCTGTGTATTGTCCTGTCTTGCGGGTTATGGCCCGGTGTCGTTCACGCCGGCGGGGGTCCGCAGCCCCGAGGCATACCATCGTCATTTCCAACTGACCGGGGCTGGGCGTTCACGCCTTACAGGCCCCCAAGCTTTGACGGCGGCGGCCGCAAGCCAAGGCGCGCAGCCCTCTTCGGGCGGCGCGCTTTGGGATACGGGCAAACAACATTGATCGATCAGTCAAAGCAGGTAGAAAGTCTGCGGGCACAAGCCGCTATTTAATTGACGGCATCCTTGAGGGCCTTGCCGGGTGTGAACTTGGGCACGTTGCGCGCCGGGATGTCGATGGCCGCACCCGTCTGCGGATTTCTTCCCTTGCGGGCGTCGCGTTTGTTCACCTTGAAAGAGCCGAAGCTGGAAATCTGAACCGAGTCCTTGCTTTTCAGAGCGGCGGTGATGCTGTCGAAAACACAATCGACCACGGCCTGGGCTTCTTTTTTGGTCGCCACGATTTCAGCGACCGCATTGACGATATCACCCTTATTCATCTTGTTTCTCCTTTGTCGTTGGTTACGGTTTTGATCAAGAGGCGGAGAGATATCCACCTGGCTTGATTTTGTCAAGCAAATTGCCCCTGCCAAGAAGATTTCATGACGGCGCCCACGATCTCGGAATGATGGTCCTGAGCAATAAGACAGCGTAACACACCTGAATCACATTCTTAATTCGCAACACCCCAAGGCTGGGTCCCGATCGGAGCGGGGAATCCACATCGACGCCGCCGCGGTGCCGGCGTTGGGTCTTATTCAAACGTGGCCTTTGTGTCCGGAAAGCTGTCCAGATGCGGCGCCATCACCTTGCCGAGCCAGGCAATGGTTTCACCCAGGTTGAGCATGTTGTTCAGCCCTTCCGCATCCGCCTGGACCTCGCCCTTGTCCAAACCGAGCCCCATGTTCCAGTAGGTCGAACCCGGCACGATCATCTGGGACATCATGAACATGTGGTTGATGGTATCGAAGACGTGGGTGGCGCCCCCGCGGCGCACCGCTACGACGGCCGCGCCGATCTTGCCGCGGAACAGGCGTCCGTTGGCGAGGGCCACCAGCCCGGAGCGATCCAGAAGCGCTTTGAGCTCCGCGGTGACGTCGGTGAAATAGGTGGGCGATCCCAGAATCATGGCGTCCGCGGCGATCATCTTTTCCATGACCGAGTTAAAGATGTCCTTGTCGACCACGCAGCGCCCATCCTTGTTTTCAAAACATTTATAGCAGGCAATGCATCCGCGGATCTTGCGGGCGCCCACCTGGAGCCTTTCGGTTTCCCAACCGGCGTCTTTCAGGGGCGCCAGGGCATGATCGAGAAGTATTTCCGTATTTCCCCCTTTGCGGGGGCTTCCGTTGACAGCCAGAGCGTACATTGATCCTCCTTCATCGAGGGTCTACCGCGGGACGCATCCAAAAAAATAGACCACGCCGTGAGCCAAGCTTGACCGTGCCGAGCCTCCCCGCAAGGCGGCAAGGAATTTTCCCGGTGCCAAAGCCGCTGAACACACCGGAATGCAGCAGTACCGTCAAGGGCCGCTCGCCGCCCTCGGATCGATCGCACGCGGGGTCGGTCCGGCCGGTGGGCAGGCCCATCAGGAAATGTCCATGATGGTGACCGCCACGGTGCGCACGGTATCGCCACGGCGCACGTCCAGAACGATTTCCTGTCCGATCGCGTGCGTCTGGAGAAGACGCACAAAGTCTTCCAGGCCCGAGACCGCCTCGCCGTCCACCGCGACGATGATGTCGCCCAGCAGGCGGTTGGTATAATCGATGCCCACGAGTCCGGCCTTGGCGGCCTCTGAGTTCGGCAGCACCCGTTCGATGACCACTCCCGTAATGCCGAGGCGGGCGCTGCGCTCTTCGTCGAGAATGGTAATACCGATTCCCGGCCGCGGCACCTTGCCGTGAGTGATCAGGCGGGGAACGACCTCGTTGACCACATCCACCGGAACCGCGAAACCGATGCCGGCCGAACTGCCCGATCCTGAAATAATGGCCGTATTGACCCCGATAAGGCGTCCGGCCGAGTCCATGAGCGGCCCCCCGGAGTTGCCCGGGTTGATGGCCGCGTCGGTCTGGATGGCCCCCAGCACCTCGCGGCCTGCCGCGGTCGGCAGGCGCCGGTCGAGCGCCGAAATCACGCCGGTGGTCAGCGTGCGGGTCAGCCCGTAAGGGTTGCCGATGGCGAAGACCGCCTGCCCCACCTGCAGATCGCCGGAGGCGCCCACCGGAATCGGCTGGATTTGGGCTGGAACGCTGCGCAGACGAATGACGGCCAGATCATGATCGGGTGAGCTGCCCACAAAGGCGGCATCGATGGCCTCGCCCGAGTCCATGCGGACCTGGACGCGGCTCGCCCCCTCGACCACATGGAAATTGGTCACCACGTGCCCGTGGGTGTCCCATAGAAAGCCCGATCCGTTGCCCTGCTGGATCTGACGGTTTCCGAAAAAACCCCTCACGGCGTTTTCGGTAAATATGTAGACCACCGACGGGGCCGCCGCGTTGAAAATTTCAATGGTGGATTTTTCGTACCCGGCCAGGTCGCCGCGGGGCATGATCTCGCGGGGCTCGCTGACGACCCGCCCCTGGCGGGAACCGAAGGGCGAATAGATATAGAGAAGGGCCGCCAGGGCCAGAAGGAGAATGAGTAGCGTACCCGTACGTTGGTTCATTTACCCTCGACGTGGACTGCGCAGGACGACAGATGGAAAGACGGCGCCGGGGCTCTGACCGCCGGCCGGCGCATGCACGCCTGGCGCGGCAATCCGTATGCTGCCCGAAGGGGACCCCGATGCGAATTCCGGATCACTATGACCCGGCCTCGCCAAAATTGCAAGGCCAAGGACGGTGAGCCGGGTCGACAGCCGTACGGATGCGCTCCGGACGCATGATCGGGGCGATTGGCCTGATGAGGTCGTCACGGGCGCTCACCGGCCGCAGAGAGTCTGCGCCCCGGAGCGGCGCCACGGGCCCTCAGGTCGCTCCGGGGCTTTAACGCTCATGGCGGCGACTTCAATCGCGGTGATGAAGAGGCCGATCGATCGGTACTGCGTTGCCGCACCGGACCCGGCAATCTTCGGGCAATTCGCGTTCGGATCCCCGACGGGCAGCACTCTCGCTGCCGTAAAATGCCGGCTCGGCCGTCTCGGGCGTGGGGCCCGCCTGGTTTTCGATTCGACGGACGACCGGGAGCCGCTCGCTAAACAAAGGCTTTCAATCAGGCGGCTGTCAGGTCAGGAAAAAAATCACAAGGAGTGATCCGATGCGGCCGAGAGGAAAATGGAACGTTTTTGCTTGGGAAGAAAACGCAAGCACAGCGTATGCCAACTGGATGCCGGATTGCCCGCGGGACGATGGCTGCGGTAACCTTTCAGTTGGCGGCCAGGCGGGTCTTCACGGCGTCGAAAATCTGCTGCGTCCCGGAGGTTCCGCCCATTTCGCAGGGTTTCAGCACACCCGGGGCATAGGCGGTTTCCACCGCCGCCGTCAGCCGCGCAGCCGCCGTTTGCGCCTCGATCAGTCCGTGACGCTCCCCGAGCCAATCCAGCATCAGGGCGCCCGAAAGGATCATGGCGGTGGGGTTGGCCTTGCCCTGGCCAGCGATATCGGGCGCACTCCCGTGACAAGGCTGGAAGACGGCATGCCGGTCGCCGACATCGGCGGAGGGGGCCATCCCCATCCCACCCGCCAGGGCCGCGCTGAGATCGGAGAGGATGTCGCCGAACATGTTCTCCATGACGAGGACGTCGAAATCCCAGGGCCGCTTGACCATGTTGAGGGCCATGGCATCGACGTAACAGTGCCGCGCGTCGATCACGGGATAGCGACGTGCCCGTTCGTCGAAGATCCGGCGAAAGAAGGCCTGGGACCCCAAAACGTTGGCCTTGTCCACGCAGGTCACCTGGCCCGGCCGTCCGCCCTGCTTGCGTTTGGCGGCCAGGTTGAACGCGAAATCAAACAGACGCTCACATACCGGCCGGGTGATCCGCATGGTATCGCGGGCTACGTAATCGTCTTCCACGGCGGCTTGCGCCCGGGAAGCAAAAAGACCTTCGGTGGATTCCCGGATGATGACGAAATCCAGGCGGGCCGCCCGTTTATCGGCTAAAACCGGGGGCAGTCCCGGGAGACATTTGATCGGACGCACGCCCGCATAAAGCGAAAGGCGTTCACGCAAATCAAGCTGCGGGGCGATCTCGCGCCCGTCCGCATAGCGCACGCCCGGCAGGCCCATGGCGCCGAGAAGAATGGCGTCGGCATCAGCGGCGGCGGCAAAGACTTCCTCCGGAAATGCCTCGCCGGTGCGCTCGAAAAGCGCGGCGCCGGCCTCCAAGGGCACATAATCGAGTTTGAAGCCTTCGGCGCCGGCGGTGGCCGCCGCGATCAGCTCCAGGCAGTCGGGCATGATCTCACTACCGATGCCATCGCCCGGCAGTACGGCGATTGTCAGCGTTGGGGCCGTCTGCATACATTGGTCCTCAGTCATTGGAACGTATCCAGAACTGGATGGCTTTGCCCTTGACCCAGTCCCGCACGGCGGCGTCGAACGCCGTAAAATGCGCCGAGTCCATGTGGACTTTAAAAGCGGCCGCATCGGTATAGACTTCGTAGAGCAAAACGCGCTCCCGGGCCTGGGGATCGACGCAGACGTCGAACTGCAGGCAATCCGGTTCGCGGGTCAGCGAATGCCGGGCCTGCTTTTGCACAGCCTGATGGAAAGCCTCGACATGTTCGGGCCAGATGACGAATTCAACCGTGACAATGTACATTCAACCTCGCTTCTCCCCCGGCAGGGATTGTCAGATCCGCCGCGGGAAGGCGCTGTCGAGCGCGGCGATCTGCCCCGCCGACAACAGCCGGTGGGGCCGATCCTTGAGAAGAAAGAAAAGGCGGGCGGTGGCTTCGAGTTCTTCGGCGTTGGCCGCCGCGTCCGCCAGATCGTGTCCCCCCACGATCAGCCCGTGTTGCGCCAGCAGGAGGGCGTGGCTGTCCCGGGCCCGCCGTTCCACGGCGGTGGCCAGGGCGGGATCGCCCGGGCGGTAGTAAGGCACCAGCGGCAGCCGGCGGATACGCATGACGTAATAGGGTGTCAGCGGCGGGAGAACGTTGTGGGCATCGAGATGCTCCAGGCAGGATACGGCCATGCTCCAGGGGGCGTGCAGATGGACCACGGCGTTCACCCTGGGCCGGGCTTGGTACAAGGCCTGGTGCACGACGACTTCCTTCGAGGGCATCTCGCCGGCGAGATGGCGCCCGTCGGCCGCCAGGCGCGAGACACCGGTGGGATCGAGCTGGCCCAGACGCGAATTGGTCGGACTCATGAGCAGCCCATCCTCCAGCTTTACGCTGATATTGCCGGAAGTGCCCGGACAGAGGCCTTGACGATCGAGAACGCGGCCCAGATCGGCCATTTCCTGGCGTAGTTGGGATTCGTTCATGGCAGCATCTCCAGAGCCCGACTAAAAAAATCGGGTTGGCCAAAGTTCCCTGACTTCAGCGCCAGCACCAGACCGTCCGGTGAAGTGCTCACCGTCCAGGGCACGCCCGGCTCGATTTCCGGACCGATCTTAAGCGCCTTGACGTTCAGCGCCTCGAGCACGGCACCCGAGGTTTCACCGCCGGCCACGATCAACTGCTGCAGACCTTGACGCCACAGACCGCGAGCCACGCCGGCCAGGGCTTCTTCGATCAGACGGCCGGCCCGGTCGGGTCCGAGTTTGCGCTGGGCGGCGGCCACCTCTTCCGGCGTGGCCGAGGCATAGACGAGCACCGGACCCGGCGTCATCCTCTCGGCCGCCCAGGCAACCAGCTCCTCAATCCGCTGCCGACCGTCCGCCAGACGCAGCGGGTCCACTTTGAGCGCCGGACAGCGGGCAGCCATGTGCGCCACCTGCCCGCGGGTGGCCACCGAGCAGCTCCCGGCCAGGACGGCCGCCGGCCCCGGCGGCCGATCGATGGCCACCAGTCCCTCGGTTGCGGGCAGCCATCCGGCCGAACGGTAATTCCCGGGCAGCCCCATGGCCACCGCCGATCCTCCGGTCACCAGGGCCAGATCAGCGCAGGCGCGGCCGATGGACGCCAGATGCCGATCGTTCAATGCGTCCACCACCACATAGGGAACGCCCGCGCGCTCGAGGCGCGCCAGCTCACGGCGGATCTGCGCAGCCCCCTGCTCGACGATCGCGTATCCGATCGCCCCCACGGCAGCCTCGCCGCGCAGCTGGCGGCCCAGAAATCGTACGAGATCGGCATCGGCCATGGGGGTCAAGGGATGGTCGCGCATGCTCGATTCGGACAGCAGGCGCTCCGCCACGAAAAGATGCCCCTGATAGACGGTCCGTCGATTGGCCGGAAAGGCCGGACAGAAAATGGTGATGCCGCCGCCGGTGGCTTCTCTTAAGGCTGCGGCCACCGGGCCGATATTGCCCGTCGGTGTCGAATCGAAGGTCGAGCAGTACTTGAAAAAGATTTGACGGACACCGTGGGCCTGCAACCAGCCGCAAGCGGCCAGGCTGTCGGCAACTGCCGCTTTCACCGGCGCGGTGCGGCTTTTCAGGGCGATCACCACGGCGGCGGCCTCGTCGGGCCAGGGCGTATCCTTCGCCGGGCACCCGATCGTCTGCACCACGGGCATACCGTTGCGACCCAGCATGAGGGCCAGATCGGTCGCGCCGGTAATGTCGTCGGCAATGCAGCCGAGAAGGGGTTCCATGCTTTAGCCTTGTTGCTTGCCGCCCGCCGAGCCATCGGGTGAGAGGGCCCAAGCGGGCTCCGCCGCCGAAGTCGAGGCATTGACTTTGTCCGAAAGATGCAATAACGTATACGTTAAATTATTCGTTGTCAAGCCCGGAGCGTTGCATGGACCTGCAACTTTCACTGGAAGCGATCGAAACCGTCGGTCGCGGGCTTAACCGCCCCGAATGCGTGCTGTGCACGGCCGCCGGCAACCTCTACTGCGCCGATTGGGAAGGCGGCGTGGCCCGGCTTTCGCCGGACGGGCGCGTGGAGCGCATCCTGGCCCGCAACGCCGATTTCGAGCTCAAACCCAACGGCATCGCCCTCTGCCCGGACGGGTCCTTTCTGGTCACCGACCTGGGAGCGCGCGGCGGCCTCCACCGACTGCAGCGCAATGGCGATCTGGCGCCTGAAATCGTGGAGGTCGATGGCCAGCGGGTGCCGCCATCCAATTTTGTCCTGCTCGACCGCCAGGAGCGCATCTGGCTGACCGTGAGTACACGGCGCGAACCGCGCGCCCGCGCTTACCGGCCGGATGTGGCCGACGGCTTCATCGTGCTCAAGGACCGGCGCGGCATGCGCGTCGTGGCCGACGGCCTGGGTTACACCAACGAGGTGCAGATCGACCCGGCCGGACGGTGGCTGTACGTCAACGAAACCTTCGGCCGCCGCCTGAGCCGCTTCCCGATCGCCCCGGACGGCGGCCTCGGGGCGCGCGAAACCGTGACCGCGTTCGGCCCCGGCACCTTTCCGGACGGGCTGACCTTCGACGTTCGCGGCGGTATCTGGGTCACCAGCATCGTCAGCAACCGTGTCCTCTATATCGCACCGGGCGGGCGCTCACCCGAGGTCGTGCTGGAGGACGCCGACCCCGAACACCTGGAATGGGTCGAAGCCGCCTTTCAGAGCGGCACCATGGGCCGCCCGCATCTTGATCGGGTCAGGAGCCGCAAGCTGGGCAACATCTCCAGCCTGGCCTTCGGCGGCCCGGATTTACGCACGATTTATCTCGGCTGCCTGCTGGATGACCGTCTTTATCGCTTCCGCTCGCCGGTAGCCGGGTATCCGCCCGTTCACTGGCGCTATGACGACTGAAAGGCCCAGCCGGATGAGTTACGTTCAGCAAGCCTACCGCACCCTCAAAGATCGCATTCTCGCGAACCGCTACCCGCCCGGGCAGCAGATTCTCGAACAGGCGCTGGCCGATGATCTGGGCATGAGTCGCACCCCGGTCCGGGAGGCCCTGATCCGGCTCCACGACGAGGGCCTGGTGGAATTGATCCCGCGGCGCGGGATGCGGGTGGTTCCGCTGGCACCCGAGGATATGCAGGAGATTTACGAGGTGCTGAGCGCGCTGGAGGTCGCCGCCGTCGAACTGGCTGCCCGGCGCCCCCTTGAGCCTGATACGTTGCAACCGCTGGAGGACGCCCTGCAGGCCATGGAGACCCGCCTGGCCGACGACGACTTGGACGGCTGGGCCCGGGCGGACGCCAGGTTTCACCGGGCCCTGCTCGCCCTGTCGGGCAACCGGCGCCTGGTTGCCATGGCCGCCACCCTGGCCGACCAGGTTCACCGAGCGCGGATGACCACCCTGCGGCTGCGCCCGCGACCGGTCAAATCCATCGAGGAGCACCGGGAGGTCCTCGAAGCCCTGCGAGCCGGTGACGGCGAACGCGCCGCCGGGGCCCATCGCCGCCACCGCCACAACGCGGCGCGACTGCTGCTCGACCTGCTCAACTATTATCGGCTGCCGCATCTCTGAGACGGCTTTGATGTCAGGGAGTATCATCAATGACCGACACAGCCCCCCTGAAAGGTGTCTGCATCGGCGCCGGCTACTTCAGCCCGTTCCATCTGGAGGCCTGGAGCCGCATCCCCGAAGTCGTTGTCACGGCGCTGTGCGACCTCGACCGCCCGCGGGCCGAGGCCCAGGCGCGGGCCTACGGCGTTGCCAACTGCTACAGCGATTTCCGGGAAATGATCGCCGCCGAAAAGCCTGATTTCATCGATATTCTGAGCCCTCCGGCCACACACCCGGAGATCGTGGGTTTCGCCGCCCGGCGGGACATCCCCATGATCTGCCAGAAGCCGCTGGCGCCCACGATGGATGCGTGCCGGCAACTGGTGGCGCTGACCGAGGCGCACGACGTTCCCTTCATGGTCCACGACAACTGGCGCTGGCAGCCCTGGTACCGGGAGATCAAGAAGATCATGGACAGGGGCACCATCGGCGCGGTCTCCTTCGCCTATTTCCAGATGCGCATGGGCGACGGTTGGGGGGAGGACGCCTACCTGGACCGCCAGCCCTTTTTCCGCGACTATGCGCGGCTGCTGATCTACGAGACCGGGGTCCATTTCATCGACACCTTTCGGTTTCTCTTCGGCGACATCCAAAGCGTCTACGCGCAGCTCTACCGCCTCAACCCCGTCATCAAGGGCGAAGACTGCGGGCAGGTGTTCTTCCGCTTCGCCAACGGCACGCGGGCCATCATGGACGCCAACCGCTACAACGAGAACGAGAGCGGCATGAGTCTCTACAGGTGTGACCCGCGCACGACGTTCGGCATCATGCGCCTCGACGGGGCCGCCGGACACCTGATCATGGACTCCTGCGGGGACCTCACCGTCAAGCCGCTCGGCCGGTCTTCCTACCGCCACGAATACGACCGCGAACACCGCGGTTTCGCCGGCGACAGCGTCTACAACACCTTCCGTCACTTTGTCACCAACCTGCACTCCGGAGAGTTGTTCGAAACCAACGGGCGGGAATACTTGAAAACGCTCGAAGTGGTGGAGGCCTGCTATCGCTCGGCCGCCAGCGGGATGCCGGAAACAATCGCTGGCCGCCCCCCCGCCGACCTGTGACGCGCCGGGGGCATGCAGATCACGCCGCCTGGTCGATGGCGGTGCGCACGACGGCCAGCAAGGTCTCCAGTTCGAAAGGCTTGGCAATGAAGGCATAGGCCCCGAGGGCCAGGAGGTCCTGCTCACAGAGGTGCGGCGAATACCCGCTGGCCACGACGATTTTGACCTGGGGATCGATCTGCCGCAAGGCCTGCAGGCATTTGTATCCGCCCATGCCGGGCATGTTCACATCGAGGATCACGAGGTCGATGCCCGCGGCTGCCCGCTGGTAGATTTCGAGGGCTTCCTCCCCGCTGCCGGCGGTCTCGACCCGGTAGCCGTAGCGCTCGAGAATGCTGCTCCCCAGTTCGCACAAATCGACCTCGTCGTCGACCAGCAGGACGGTCTCGCTGCCGCATGGCAAATCCTGGTGGGCGATGCGGCGCGGCGACGGGGCCGCTGCTTCCCGGATGCCGGGAAGATAGATGTTGAAGGTGGTGCCTTGACCCGGCGCGCTGTCGCAGGTGATCCAGCCCCCGTGATTCTTGATGATGCCGTAAACCATGGACAGGCCCAGGCCGGTGCCGGCACCGACGCCCTTGGTCGTAAAAAAGGGATCGAAGATGCGCTCGAGGGTCGCCTTGTCCATACCGGCCCCGGTATCGGAGATCTTCAGCATGACATACGGTCCGGCAGGCGCCTCGGCCGGGCGCCCGTCGTCCTCGCCCGTCGGGGCCATGGCGGTGCTAACCGCCAGGCGTCCCCCATCCGGCATGGCGTGCGAGGCGTTGATCCCGATGTTCAATACGACCTGCTCGATCTGATTGGCATCCACCTCGACCGGCATGAGGTCCATGGCCAGGTGTTTTTCGATCGTGACCATCTTGGGGATGGTGCGCGCCAGGATGTGAAAGGCCTCGTCCACGATCGGATTCAGCGGCAGCGGCTGGAGATCGCTTTCGACCTTGCGGCTGAAGGTCAAGAGCTGGCGGGCCAGCTCGCGGGCCCGCTCGGCGGCGGCTTCGATTTTCTCAAGCGGCCGGGTATCCAGGCCCCTCGAAGACTGGTCCAGAAGCAACAGCTGCGTATATCCGGAAATGGCTTGCAGGAGGTTGTTGAAGTCGTGGGCGATTCCGCCGGCCAGGGTGCCGACCGCCTCCATTTTGATGGCATGGACGAGCTGTCTCTCCAGCGCCTGGCGGCTTTCCTCGGCCTCGATCCGGGCGGTGACATCCTGGAGCGTGCCCACGGCCCTGGTCGGCCGCCCGGTGTTGTCCGTCACCAGTCGGGCCCGGAGGTGGACCCAGCACGTGGCTGAGCCGACCGGGGGCCGGATGCGAAATTCCAGATTGATGTTGTCCCGGCGCGACTGCAGGCGCTGCATGGCGCGGATCACCCGCGGTCGATCACGCCGGTCGACCAGGCGCAGCACGGCTTTCAGGTCAAATGGCTGCGCCTGGGCGGTCAGCCCGAAAATGCGGGCGGCTTCCTCCGATCCGCTCACCTGCCCGGATTCAATCGCCAGCTCCCAGTTGCCGACATGGGCCATGGCCTGGGCCAATTTCAGTTGACGGGCCCCCTCCCGCAGGGCGTCATCCTTGCGGCGCGATTCGGTCACGTCCCGAAAGAACCATACGAGCCCCCCATGGATGCCGCCGGCGTTCAGGGGGGCGAAGAA
>JASJCV010000121.1 GCA_030065275.1 Desulfobacterales bacterium
GGCGTACAATAGGTACGCCGGAATGATGAGGCCTTCGCGTAACGCCGCTATCGGGCCTCTTACGAAACCGCTTTCTGAGACGAAATGTTTAATCATCTGCTATTGTGCACCCACGGCAGCAACGGCGCCCTCAAGGCGGAAAAGTACGTGTTCGAGCGGCTGTGGAAGGGGGAGGGCGACGTGGCCCTCACCGTGCTGACCGTGATTAACGCGGACTGGCAGTGGATGACCGGCGACGACTGGCTCAACACCTCCAAAACCCGGGACACGTTTCTGGATCACGTCAGCGACCAGCTGGCCGAGGAGATCGACGCCGACTGGCAGCGGATTCGGGAGACATTCCCGGCCGCGGCAGGCGCCCGCTTTCTGCGCGCCATGGGACCGGTGGAGGAAACCATCGCCCGGGTGGCCAGAGATGAAGGCTGCGATCTGATCGTGATCGGGCCGTACCAGAAAAAGCACTCCAAAGGGCTGAAAGCCCGGATGCAGAACAAAACCCTTCATCCTTTGCTGTCCGTCCCCCTGATGGTGGTACCCTGAGATGCGCCCGCCCGAAACCGTCGACACCGGCCTGGCGCTCGACTGGACCGCCCGTGATTTCAGGGCCCATTTCACTCCGGAAAAACTCCTGCGTCTGCACCCCCACTGGCATCTGAACGATCTCGCGGCGGAGGGAGCCACCTGGCGGGCGGCGCTCAAAAACCACGAAACCGAGAAGGATTTCGACCTCGTTTTCCGGCTGGGATTCTCCGATAGGCCCGACGACGACCAGTGCATGCGCATCGAATTTGAGGGCGCCCCTCTCGAGGCGCTGGTCTTCGAACGCGCTTCGGGTCGGATTGTCGTTCGGTTGGAGGGCCTCCGCCCCCCGGGCGCCCTTGACGATTTTCAGCCCGAGTTATGGCTGCGCGGCATCCTGGGCTACCTCGGCATGTACACACGCCCCACACCCGGTCGTCTGATCAACCGGGTCGTCATGAACCGCTTCCTGATTCCCATGAACCCCTCCCAGCGCAAGATCTGTATCATGATCTACCGCTTTACGGTGCTGGAGGTGGTGGTTATTCTTTTGATCGTCGTGGGCTATTTCCTCTTCATGCGCTGACCGTGACGGTTTCGCCAAAAGTCCGATATCGGCGTTACGCGTATCTCGCGTCATTGCGGCGTATCGACATACGCCTCACTTCTCGAGATTCGCAAGCCTTGATCTCGAACTTTTGGCCAAACCGTCTGAATAAGAATTGGTTTGCTCATTAAAAAACCATGCGCCCGGGAAAACCATCGTTGGCCCGTGCCAGCGTTCTCGCGATTCTGAAATCCTTGACGTCGATGCACTACGTCTGCGGTTTCAAAATCGCTGTGGCATAGGCCCGAATCAAAACTACCTTTTTCGGACGGACACGGAGATCAGATTTTGAAGGAATGCGCGATGCGGATCAAGGGCGCGGGACGAAGGGAAAGCAACGAGAGGCAATAGGCAGTGTAGGATCCACCCCGGCGCGAGTCTCTCTGCCGGATATTAAGCGGATAGTGACAGCCTGAGCACGAATGGATTTTTTTGAACCTGGCATCGTCATCGACGATTTCGAACTGGGACCCGCCCTTCAGGAAGGGGCCATGGCCCGGATTCACCGGGCCGTCGACCGCCTGACGGGCGAAACCGTGGCCCTCAAGGTCCCTTTCAAGGACATCCTCAACAATCCGCTGCTGTTCTATCATCACCAGGTCGAAGATCAGGCCCTGCGGCGACTCGCGCATGCCGGTATCGTCCGGCGGGTCCGGCGCAAGCGCACCAGTCTCTATCTGGCGCTGGAGTGGATCGACGGATCGGACCTGAAAACCCGGCTGCTGAATGAAGGGCCACAGCCACTCGAGCGGGTTCTTGACTGGGCCCGGCAGATCCTCGACGCCATGCGACACATGCACGCCCGGGGGGTCCATCACCTGGACATCAAACCCGAGAATATCCTGCTGGACGCCGATCATCGCATCAAGCTCGTGGATTTCGGTTTGGCCCGGCTATGCGGCGTCCGTGACCTGCTGGCTGAAGATTTCGACAATCCCCACGGCACCCCGGATTACGCCGCCCCCGAACAGCTGGCCGGCATGCGCGACGATCACCGCAGCGACCTTTACAGCCTCGCGCTGGTGCTCTACGAACTGCTCACCGGCGAATTCCCATTTAAGCGATCCCGGCGCCTCAAAGAGGTGCGCAAGCGCGCCCATAGCGAACCCGTCCCCCTGCGGCGCCACAACGCCGATCTTCCCGCCTGGTTGGAGGCGATCATCATGACCGCATTGGCCCCTTCGCCCGATCGGCGGTTTCCCAGTGCAGACGCTCTGGGAGAATCTCTGGCGCACGGGGCTGCCGGGCGCCGGCCGCAGCCGCCCATCCGCGCGGTGCCGCACGACGCGAACCGCCAAGCATCACCCGCTCCGGCCGGGCTCCCCAAACCCCAGCTGCTCGGCGCCGTCACCGACGATGCGCGTTCGGATCACGTGGTCGATGTCCTGCGGCGCGAGGCCCTGTGCCGCGGCGGCGAGATCACCCTGCTGACGGTCAACACCGAAATGGACGATTCGGACCTGGTGCGCTATGGCACCGCGGTCGAGGGGGCGCTATTGGGCCGCCGCCTGGAGGGCTACATGCACCGGCTGCGGGCGGATGGTCTTGATCCCCTGGTGCGCATCCGCAAGGGCCGGGCCCTGGAAACCATCCTGGCGACGGCCCGCGACCTGTCGGCCGAACTGCTCGTGGTCGGGGAGACGCGGCGCCAGGGATTCCGCAGGCTTTTCGGCGGACGCTTGGTCGACAAGATCATTCAGAGGGCCGATTGCCCGGTCGTGGTGGCCACCTCGTCCACTTCGCCCGATCCGCCCTCCAACCTGAAACCCTCCGCCTTGAGCCGCGATGATCATCTGGCCATCGAATTCTTCCTGCACGAGAGCTGGATTCAGCATCTGAACCATCTGGCCAGCGTAAGCCGGCCTTATGCCCTGGCGGAGGGCCAGGAGCACCGGTCACCCAACGGCGACTGTCCGTTGCACGCCTGGCTCGAAGATTGCCGCCGGGAACCCGAGTGGCAGGCGCTGCTCGGCGAGCTGACCACCAGCCACCGCCGGCTGCATGCCGTCGCCGACGAACTGGCCGCCGCGGCTGAAGCCGGGGACTGGGGGCGCATGCAGCGGCTCTATCTCGAAACCGCTCTCCCGCGGGCCTGTGCTTTCCAGCAGGCCCTGCGCGGCCTCAGCCTGACCCTCAAGGCGAACACCACGTCGCAGAAGCTCGCCCATCTGCCGCTGACGCAGTCAGCGGGCTGCCCCCTGGATACCGCCGGTGACGCCGAAGACGGGCCGCTGGCGACGCTCGAGCATATTCGTGACTATTTCTGCCGGCATCCCGGGGCCTCGCCGGAAGCCTGTCTGGCGCGGTTGCGTCCGCCGGTCGCAGACAGCCAAGGGAGCTAATCCATGCGCATCGCCGTCTTTTCGGATGTTCACGCCAACCTGGAGGCTTTCGAGGCCTTTGCGGACGATGCCGCGCGGCGTCGGATCGACAAATACGTCTGCCTGGGCGATCTGGTGGGCTATGGCGCCAACCCCAACGCCGTCATAGAAGGGGTGCGCGGTTTGCCGCAGATTGAGGTGGTGCTGGGCAACCACGATGCCGCCGCCACCTGGGTGACTTCCCCCTACGAGATGAACGCCCGGGCCCGTGAGGCCATCATGTGGACCATGGACCGCATGAGCGAGGCCAACCGATCCTTCCTCGAGAATCTGCCGCCGCTTCTACGCGAGGACAGCCGGGTCTGGGCTCACGCCAGCCCGTTCAATCCCAAGGCCTGGAGCTATGTCCAGGACCACGCCAACGCCCGCCTCTGTCTCTGGCGCACCCGCGCCGATCTGACTTTCGTGGCCCACACCCACCGGCCGCTGGTGATTCGCCCGGGCCGCATGCTGCGCCTGGCGTTCGAAACTCCGGAGCACGAAGAAACGGTGGCGCTCGAAGCCGGCCGCCGCCTGATCTGCAACTGCGGCAGTGTGGGGCAGCCCCGGGACGGCCTGCCCGCGGGCAGCTACCTGGTGCTGGACACCGAAGCGGCGCGGATCGAATTTATCCGCTTCGGCTACGACGTGGACAAGGCGGCCGAAAAGATCCGGGCCGCGGGCCTGCCGGCCTCTTTTGCAGACCGCCTCAGGCGGGGGCACTGAGAAAAATTCTGCTGCCGCGAAAGGGACGCAGAACCGTTGCCGGCAATTCCCCATCCTCCGCGATGATGTCCATCGCGTTTATCCGGCGCCTTTGACATCGAGCGGCCTGTCGGCTGCGCGTTGTCCCGGATCGACGGGGATGATCACGTTGAAAACCGCCCCCTGGTCCTGACCTCGGCTTTCCGCCCATATCCGACCGCCGTGCAATTCAACCAGATGCCTGGTCAGGGCAAGACCCAGCCCTGTTCCCTGAAAGTGTTTGTTTCTGGTGGTTTCCGCCTGCTCGAATGGTTTGAAGATGTGATCGATGTCCTTGGCCTTCAGACCGACACCGCTATCGCTGACACTGATTTGAATACCGCCATGGCCGTTCGCGGTTTCCCGTTCAACATCGCCGGCAGGATCTGCGGGGCGCGCCTTGAGTTCAATTCGGCCGCGCACCGGTGTAAATTTAACGGCGTTGGACAGCAAGTTGTAAAGAATTTGCTTGAGCTTGCGTTCATCGGCAACGATGGCGTCCGGAACATCGCGGATATCACACGACAATGTCACCGCGTTTTTAAGGGCCTTTTCCTTGATAATCGTAAGGCTGTTGTTCAACAGGCCTTCGAGGTCGACCGTTGACGGGGACAATATCAGTTTGCCCGCCTCCACTTTGGAAATATCGAGGATGTCGTTGATCAGCGCCAGGAGATGGTTGCTGCTCTTGTGGACATCGGTCAGGTATTCTTCCTGCGTTTCGTTCAGGCCGCCGAAATGCTTACCCAGAACCAATTCGGTAAACCCGATGATATGATTCAGCGGCGTGCGTAACTCATGGCTCATGTTGGCCAGGAAATCACTCTTGGCCTGGTTGGCTTTTTCGGAAGCGTTTATGGCGACCTGGAGTTTGCCCGCCGTTTGACGATGCTCCTGAACTTCACACTTCAATCGATGGTAGGACCTTTCACGCATGAATTCAAACAGGTAGGCATAGGCCAGGACAACCAGGAACGAAGGCACGATCCGCATTTTGAGATCGATCGGATAGGACGCGAAAATAGTGGATGGAAACGCAATGGCGAAAAATAAAACAACAGGGACAAAGAAGAGGATATTGGCGATAAGACCCTTCCGCGAGCCTAATAGAAACATGGCGAATAGCGGGAACGTGTACATCCAAACATAGGCGCTGTTGTTGACCCCGCCGCTAAACACCAGAAACCAAAAGAGCAACGTGGCACCGGTGATGCCCATGGTGCCGGCCGTTTCGATCCGGCCGGTACGATGCAGATAGACCACCGTACCGAGCAGCAGAAGTGCGATCAGGAAATCAAAGCACGCCAGATAATGATTGGATTGCCATAGGGCCAGACAACCCATGGGGATCAAGACCACTATCCCGATGATGCATACGATGGTCAGCAAGACGACTTTTCGAAACAACTCGGCGTCTTGCCGGCGCTGAGCCAGCATGCCAGCCCAAACGGCCATCGTTTTGCGTCGCACCACAGCGATCATGCGCCTGACCCTTTCTCATCCACCCGCGAGCGATGCCGCTCATCGTGGGGCACGGTCTCGGGCTCAAGAGCTATTATCGGTTTTTTGCTTTAAAAGATTAGATTGACGGAATATCGGGGGGCGCCGGCCAACCGACCCTTCTGGACCGGGCAGGCCTCCCGATATGCGGACCGACGGATGGTTTCGAACCCGTGTCATCAGCGCTGCCGCGGGCCATTCGCTTGGACGGATCGGCGCGGCGATGACGCCTGAAAGCCGATGCGCGGTGTGGGACAAGGGGGCAAAGGCCTGAACCCCAAACAAATAAATGCGCCCCTCTCCCGGGGCAACTTGAATCCTCCCCCACCTGTGGGCCGAGGCTCATTTCTGTTGCGGCTAACGGGCTATGGGACGGATGTCGATCGATGGCATGGTGCATTGCCGTGGCGCACGCCGCGCTGACCGTAATTTAGTTGAAAGCGATTTCCAGGATGGTGAAATCATCTTCAAACGCCTCGGTGGGCGTCATTTCCCGTATGTAACGCTGCAGCCGCTCCAAATTGGAGCGGTCGGGAATGAATGCTCGCCGGCTGAAGTCCACAAAGGCATTCAATCCCCAGATCGAACCATCCGCACGGGTGATGTCATACACCCCATCCGAAAAGACATAGAGACGCGCCGGCCGTGAAACGGTCTGAATCTTCCATTGGTAGTCCACATCTTGCTGGCCGCCCATGATGAAGTTGGGTGTCTGCAACAGCTTCATTTGGGTCGGCTGCGATGCGGGCGATGAAAATAAAATTGCCGGCGGATGACCGCCACTGGCATATACGAGCTTGTGATTGTGGCGATTGTAAACACCGTACCAGATGGAGAAAAACAAATCGTTGTGCTTTTCGGCGGGAAATGTATTGTTGAGTGCAAAGAGGACCTGGTGCGGTTTGCGGAAATCCGTGTCGGGCAATGCATGCGAGCGCAGCACATTGACGACCGAAACCGACAGCAGGGCTGCTCCCCAACCATGACCGCTGACATCGATCAAATAGATGGCGAAGTAATCCTCATTGATCCAGTGATATCCAAATGAATCTCCGGCCAGGGAGGCCGAGGGAAGAAAACGCCAGTCGATTTGAATGGCGCCCGAGGTAATGGGCCGGGGCAGCACGGTCCGGACGTAGCCGGTTGCATCGGAGAGTTCCCGGTTCAAATGCCGCAGCACCTCGTTTTGCTCGACTAGCGTTTTATTGAGCAGCGCTTCGGCTTTCTTCTGCTCCGTTACGTCGCGGGCGACTTCAACCGCGCCGATGATGCGGCCCGTTTCATCTCTCAGGGCAACCGATCTCAATTCGACCAACAGAACCCCACCGTCAGGCAGGGCGATATCCCGGATCAACCGTCGTTCCTGGCCGTCATTGAACACATCCAGAACCTTGCAGTCTTCACAGGGCTGGCTGCGACCGCGATAGGCCGCGTAACAATGCCGGCCGATCAACGACGCGCCGTACAACTTCGTGATCACCCGGTTCTGAAATCGAATCCGAAGATCTTTGTCGATAATGGTGATCCCTTCGCTGACCGTATTCATAACGATCTCGAAAAATCCGCTGCGGGCTTGGGCGATGGGGTCGGTCTCCATTTGGATCCTCTCTTCCAGTCAAAGGGGCGGATCGGGTCCCGGGGTCGGTCGCGATCATCCCCGGCCACAAGCCGCCGGCGCGAACGTCCACAGCGGGTGCGGCCGTCGGTCGAACGCGAAGGTCGCGGGCCGATGCCCTTCCGTTCTCAGCCGACCGCCAGGTCTCAACCGACCACGGCGGTGTCCCTTAATCGCTACGCATCCCGGTCCTGACACTCCGGTCCGGTGTAGGCGATGTGCAGCCCCACCAGACGGGCCACGAGAATGGTGAGGTAGAGCTGGCCGATGATGGCCTCGATGTAGGCCAGGGCCTTGGCCGGGCCGATGACGGGCAGGACGTCGCCGTAGCCCAGTGTGCTCAGCGTCACGAAGCTGTAATAGAGAAAGTCGGTCTGGTCGAGCAGTTCCGAATTGTAGGCCCCGGGGATCAGGATGTTTATCAGGGAATAGAGATCGCGCCAGATCAGGCCGAAGAAAAGATAGACATTGACCGCGGCCGCGATCTTCTCGCGGTCGACGACGCCGGCTTGCAGGGCATATTTCAGCAGGCCGACGCAGATATAGCTGAACGCTCCGATTTTGTAGAGGTCGATAAAGCTTTCGAACTGATGGCTCTCGACGAAGACGCCGACCCAGTCCATGAAGATGGCCGGAATGATCACCAGGCACGAGACGATAGCCTTTTGACGGCTTGCGCTCAGGGCATGGATGCAGGAGATCAGCAGGAGGGTGATAAAAATATTCAGAAGAAAATCGATGTGGGTCAGCTTGAAATAGTCGAGAAATGGATAGACCACCAGGACGCACAGGAACGCTGCCATCAGGATTGTGAAGCGGTAGCGGCTCACCCGGCACCTCCGCCGCGCGCCGGCCGCCGCTCCGTATCCGCATGCGCATAGGCCGGACTGCAGCAGCACAGAAAGACGAGATTCTCCGCGCCCGTGTTGATGACGCGGTGCCAGCAACCGCCGGGGATCAGGGCGGTGTCCCCGGGCTTGACCTTCAGGCGCCCGGTATCGATCTGCAGCGTTCCGCGGCCGCGGAGAAAATGGTAGATCTCTTCGGAGGTCAGGTGGCGGTGCCATCGGGTCCGGGCGCCGGGCGCGACGGTGGCCTCGGCCAGACTCTGGGCTTGGTTGCCGTGGATGTCAGGATGCATGAGCTCGCGGATCGTCGAGCCGTCCTTGGTGGTATAGGGTGCAATATCGCGGTAGACGGAGTGAATCATTTTTCTCCACCGTGTGAATGAAGGTTGCGATGGCATCGGCGACAACCGCGGCCCCGGCGGGGTTCAGATGAATTCCGTCGGTCAGCAGGCGATAGCCGTGGCACCGGGAGATGGCGGCCAGACTGCGTCCCAGCACGAAGCGCCGGATTTTGATGCCCAGGTAGCGGGCGTCGGTCATGCGGTCGAAGGCCAGTTTGGGCGCCCGGGCGTGCGGCTGCAGCAGGGCGTCCATCTGTTCGTTGACCGGCAGATAGGCGATTCCGGCCTGGCGGGCCACCGCCTTGATGGTGCGGCTGTAGGCCTGCGCCTGGCGGTAGGCTTCGTGCTGCGGGTCCTCGCCGAAGGGCGGCAGCGACAGCAATGCCAGGGGGGCGGCCGTGGCTTCGCGCAGCCGGAGGCACAGCGCCGAGAGATCGCGGCGGAAGGTATCGATCGTCGGGCGTTCGGGCAGCCCGTTTTGCCGGCGCGCCTCGTCCGCGTTGCGGGGGTTGAGGGCCGCGTAGGCGTCGTTGCTGCCCACCATCACGGTGACCAGGGCGGGGTGGCAGCGGATGATGTCGTCGATGCGCTTCAGGACGTTGTAGGCCATGTCGCCGTTGAGGCCGGCATTGATGAAGCGATAACCCTTGGCGCGAAAGCGCCGGCGCAGTAGCCCCACGTAGTCGGCGCTGACGCGGCCATGCGTGATGCTGTCGCCCACGCAGACGATGGAGGGGCGGTCGCAGATCGTGGCCACGCTGTGATGGACGCTGGCCGGCGGGCAGACCGGCGGCCGATCGGTGCAGAAGCGGACCCATTGGACCAGCAGCACGGCTGCGGCGATGACCGCCATCACGACCAGCAGTAAGATCCACACGATAATACAGTCTGCCTTTCCCTATCAGCGTCCTTCAATGAACGGTATCTTAAAGCCCATGCCGGCTGTCGGCTACCCCATTGAAAATGGTCGCCTTGGGCGTCGGTTGCCTGCGGTGACAACGTTGTCGCGGGCTTGGGTCCCGCCCCAATCGTTCCCCTTGGGTTAGAC
>JASJCV010000122.1 GCA_030065275.1 Desulfobacterales bacterium
CCGATGATGAGCGCGCTCGACAGATCCGTCGCATCATGCAGGAGAGCCAAACCACCTTCAACCATGACGTCACGGCCCGCCACTACATCGAACTCTACGAGAAAATGCTTCAGCGCCCTTTGATCGTCGACGCAACCGGGCAAGGTCGCGCCTGAGGACGGCCCACGCCTGCAAACCCATTCGAACCCCATCGGGATGCCCGCCATGAGCGTTTCAGCGCCTGACAACAAACAGCGCATTCAACGGTTGGTTACGATCGATCCCTGGCTCCAACCCTACCGGAAAAACCTGGAAACCCGACAGCGGACCCTGCAGCAACGCCGCGCCGCCCTGACCGCGCCCGACCAATCGCTTGATCAAACCGTCGATGCCCACCGGTATTTCGGATTGCAGCGCACACCGCAGGGCTGGTGTTTGCGGGAGTGGGCCCCCAATGCCACGGCCGTCAATTTGATCGGTGAATTCAATCGCTGGGAGGTGGGGAGGGACTGGTGCCTGCAACCTGCCGCCGACCATGAAGGGGTCTGGGAAATCGAGCTGCCGGCCGACCGGTTGGCCCACGCCATGCTCTACCGGCTCCGCATTCACTGGCCGGGCGGTTCGGGCGACCGCATCCCGGCCTACGCCCGTCGGGTGGTCCAGGACCCGGAAACCCTCATCTTCAATGCCCAAGTCTGGCACCCGGACCCGTCTTACGCGTGGCGGCATGCGGATTTCGACCCGCCGACGGATCCGATCCTGATCTACGAAGCCCACGTGGGCATGGCCCAGGAAAAGGAGGGCATCGGCACCTACCGCGAGTTTGCCGACCGGGTCCTGCCCCGCATCGCCGCGGCCGGCTACAACACCGTGCAGCTGATGGCGGTCCAGGAGCACCCCTACTACGGCTCCTTCGGCTACCAGGTGTCGAGCTTCTACGCGGCGGCATCGCGCTTCGGTACGCCGGAAGATCTCAAATATCTCGTGGACGGCGCCCACGGCCTGGGGCTGCGCATCATCATGGACCTGGTCCACTCCCATAGCGTGTCGAATGAGGTGGAGGGGCTCAGCCGGTTCGACGGGACCCCGTATCTGTATTTTCACGACGGCCCGCGGGGGCACCACCACGCATGGGATTCACGCTGTTTCGACTACGCCAAGGTGCCCGTGCTCGACTTTCTCTTATCCAACTGCCGGTACTGGCTGGAGGAATACCGGTTCGACGGTTTTCGTTTCGACGGGGTCACCAGCATGCTCTACCGCGACCATGGCCTCGAAAAAGCCTTCACCTGCTATGATGACTATTTCGGCCCCAATGTCGATGAAGACGCGGTGGCCTACCTGGCCCTGGCCAACGAACTCGTCCATGAACTCCGTCCGGCGGCGGTGACGATCGCCGAAGACATCAGCGGCCTGCCGGGGCTGGCGTTGCCCCTGGACGACGGCGGCGTGGGATTCGACTACCGTTTTGCCATGGGAGTGCCCGACTACTGGATTCGCCTGACCAAAGACACCCCCGACGAAAAATGGCCCATGGGAACCCTGTGGCACGAGCTGACCAACCGGCGCGCCGCGGAAAAGTCCATCAGCTACGCCGAGTGCCACGATCAGGCGCTGGTGGGCGACAAAACCCTGATCTTCCGCATGGCCGACGCCGCCATGTATCACCATATGCACCGCGACGATACGGATTCCGCCGTCGACCGGGCCATGGCCCTGCACAAGATGATCCGGCTGCTGACCCTGGCCACGGCCGGGCACGGCTACCTCAATTTCATGGGCAACGAGTTCGGTCACCCCGAATGGATCGATTTTCCCCGGCCCGAAAATCAATGGTCCTACCGCTACGCCCGGCGGCAGTGGCATCTGGCCGACCACCCGGATCTGAAATACGGTCTGCTGGCGGCCTTCGACCGGGCCATGCTGATGCTGGTCCGGCAGTCCGGGTTCATGCAGGCCCCCTGGGCCAACCATCTCTTTGAACACGCGGATCACAAGGTCATGGCCTTCGAGCGCGGCGGGCTGATCTTCGTGTTTCACTTCGACCCCGTGAATTCGAGACCCGACTACCGCGTCCCCGCACCAGCCGGCAAATATCGGATGATCCTGGACACCGACGATACCGCCTTTGGCGGCCACGGCCGCCTGGCACCGCGGCAAGAACACTTCACCCTTGGCGACAATCCGGATGACGCTCGTACCACACCCCGGCTAAGCCTCTACCTGCCGAGCCGGACGGCGCTCGTGCTGTCCAAAGCGGACTGATTTCCGGGATTGGCGTGCCGTCAGGTATTTTTCTTGTAGTGCTCGTAGAAGCGCAAGACTTTCTGGACGTAGTCCTTGGTCTCGGCGAAGGGCGGTATGCGGCGATAGCGGTCCACGGCGGTGGGGCCGGCATTGTATGCCGCCAGCGTCAGGGAGACCTTTCCCTGGTAGCGGTCGAGCAGGGAGCGAAAATAGCGCGTGCCCCCCATGATGTTCTGCTCGGGGTCGAAGGGATCCTGAATGTCGAGGGTCCGGAAATTCTCCGGCATGATCTGCATGAGTCCTCGTGCGCCTTTGCGTGATATGGCCTGGGGATCGAAACTGGACTCGGCGCGGATAATGGCCTTAAGCAGCGAGAAGTCGACGTCGTAGCGTCGGGCGGCGTCCTGGATGATGGGGTCGAATTTTTTGGCACCGGGCGAAGCCTTGAAGCGCGGTCGGCTGCTGCGGATATACAGGCGGTATTCGGTGGAGGCCGGCACATTGGTAAAGTGCAGAACGCCGTTGGCGTCACGGTACATATAGATATCGGCGCGCAGTGGCGTTGACGCCGCCATCAGAAGCACGATGGTCAGCAGCCCTGCAGCGGCCAAATTCCACCATTTAAATGCCGACTTCGCTTCCAAGATCCAATCCGTCCCGTTGTCTGGCGAAAGCTAAGCGATCCAACCGCATTAAACTATTTTATAGTAAAATTCGTCCCGACCATCAAGGGCGGGGCCTCATTTATTACCCGTTGCTGTAAGGTCATTATCGGCCGTCCCACCCATTGGTTGAGCAGGCGGCCGTTGCGATCGGTCGCTTGGAAGTGGTATCAGCTGATCGGCAGCATATAGTCGGCCAGCCGGCTGGAGGTCTTGCGCAGGTTGTTGCTGAGCAGGATCGTGACGCCCTTGAGCAGTTTGATCCCGATATGGGAATGCTTGGCCAGCACCAGGTCGAAGGCCGCCTGGGAAAGAATGAAGAGCTTGCTCACCTCCCGGGCCTTGATGGTGGCCGAACGGGGCAGATTTTCGATGACGGACATCTCGCCGATGGACTGTCCCCGGCGCATGGTGGTAATCACGATGTCCCGATTGGTCCCGGCGGGCTGTTTGATGACGTCCAGGGTGCCGTGGGCGATGAAGCACATGAAGCGGCCGCGGTCGAATTCCTCGAACAGCGTCTCGCCCGGCTGCAGTTCGACGACGGTCATGTGCTTGGCCACGATCTTGACCTCTTCCGCGTTCATGCGGCTGAAGATGGGAATCCCCATGAAGAAGTCGACGATCGCTTTTGACAGATTGGGATCCATGGTCTACATACGCTCCGGAAATCGATATGAAAGCCTAACACACGGATATTCTCATCAATATCAGAAAATCATTTTGAAACAAGAGCTTTTCTTGGGGACGCGCATCCAGTAAAGGAGAAGGACATGGCCAATGCGACACCGACCCGCGCCGACGCCTGGGCGTTGCTCAACACCTACAACAAGAGTGAAAGCCTCATCCGGCATGCTCTGGCCGTCGAGGGCGTCATGCGCCACATGGCCCGCAAGTACGGAGAAGACGAGGAGCTGTGGGGGATCGTCGGTCTGATCCACGATCTCGACTATGAGCGGTTTCCCGACCAGCACTGCCGGAAAACCGAGGAGATCCTCAAACAGAACGAATGGCCCGAGCCCATCATCCGGGCGGTGGTCAGCCACGGCTACGGCATCTGCACGGACGTCGAACCGTTGTCGACGCTGGAAAAAGTCCTGTTTGCCGTGGATGAGCTCACCGGTCTGGTGGCCACCACAGCCCTGGTGCGGCCCTCGAAAAGCGTTATGGATCTCAAGGCCAAGTCGGTTAAAAAGAAGTGGAAGGACAAACGGTTCGCCGCCGGCGTCGATCGGGGCATCATCGAAAGGGGCGCGGCCATGCTGGAAGTGGAGCTGGCCGAACTGATCGGCGACACGATTGCGGGGATGCGGGATGTGGCGGACGTCATCGGTCTCAAGGGGGAGGCGAACTGAAACCCGGCAGCACGGCCGGTTGAAATGGTTCTATCGACTGCCCGGGCTGCTTCGCCATTTGAAGGTCATTAAAACCAACGCGTATCCATCCCTAAAAGGCATCCTCGGACCCAGGCCGATGTTCCCGTGCTTTTGAAATCCTCGAGCTAGCCAGACTGCGCCTCCGGTTTCAACAGCGCTGCGGCCTCGATCTGAATCAAAATCGCCCCCTTCTTGATGAACACCCACCCGGTGTGCATCGCGCTCCGGCTCCATCCGGGGAGCCGACCCCCCGGCCGGATACCAGCCAGGGGGTTCGAGTCGTCGACAGGTTGTCAGGCCACTTCCTCGAAATCGGCGTCGACCACGTCGTCGGCGCCTTGGGGCCCGCCCGTTGCTCCCGGTGGTTGGCCTGTTTGTCCCTGGCTATTGCTTTGACCGCCACCGGCGGTGCCGTAGACCGATTCGGCCAAACCGTGGGCAATGTGCTTGAGTTCGTCGGACAATCGACGGATCTCGGCGGTATCCTCGCCGGTCATGGCCTGCTTCAGACTGGCGATGGCCGCCTCGGCCTGCTGGCGCGATCCGGCATCGATCTTGTCGCCCAGCGCGGCCAGGCTCTGGCCGGTGGTGTAGACCAGGGCATCGGCCTCGTTGCGTGCGTCCACCAGGCCTTTCTTGCGGCGGTCGGCGTCGGCGTTCATCTCCGCTTCCTTAACGAGCCGATCGATCTCCGCCTGGTCGAGTCCGCTGGAGGCCGTAATCCGAATGGACTGCTCCTTGCCGGTGGCCATGTCCTTGGCCGATACGCTCACGATGCCGTTGGCATCGATGTCGAATGCCACCTCGATCTGGGGGGTACCGCGCGGGGCCGGGGGAATCCCGTTCAGCTCGAACCGCCCCAGGGTCTTGTTGTCCGCCGCCATTTCGCGCTCGCCCTGGAGCACGTGGACCGTCACCGCCGGCTGGTTGTCCTCGGCCGTGGAAAAGACCTGGCTCTGGCGGGCCGGTATGGTGGTGTTGCGCTCGATAAGCCTCGTCATTACGCCCCCCAGAGTCTCGATGCCTAAGGAAAGCGGGGTCACGTCCAGCAGGAGCACGTCCTTTATGTCGCCCTTGAGGACCGCGCCCTGGATGGCGGCCCCCATGGCCACGACCTCATCCGGATTGACGCCCTTGTGGGGCTCCCTGCCGAAGATCTGCTTGACGCGCTCCTGAACCGCCGGCATGCGGGTCATCCCGCCCACCAGCACCACGTCGTCGATGGCCGCAGCATCCAGGCCGGCATCCTTGAAGGCCTGGCGGCAAGGGCCCTCCAGCCGGTCAAGCTGATCGGCCACCAGGGCTTCCAGCTTGGCCCGCGAAATCTTGATGTTCATGTGTTTGGGGCCGCTGGCGTCAGCCGTGATGAACGGCAGGTTGACCTCGGTCTCCATGGCGCTGGAAAGCTCCATTTTAGCCTTTTCGGCAGCCTCTTTGAGCCGCTGCAGCGCCATTTTGTCGCTACGCACGTCGATGCCCTGATCCTTTTTGAACTCGTCGGCCAAGTACTCGATCACGCGCAGATCGAAGTCTTCGCCCCCCAGGTGGGTATCCCCGTTGGTGGCCTTGACCTCGAAGACCCCGTCGCCGATCTCCAGGACCGAGATATCGAAGGTGCCGCCGCCCAGGTCGAAAACAGCGATTTTCTTGTCCTTCTGACCCTCCAGTCCGTATGCCAGGGACGCCGCCGTGGGCTCGTTGATGATCCGCAAAACGTTGAGCCCGGCGATCTTGCCCGCATCTTTAGTGGCCTGACGCTGGCTGTCGTCGAAATAGGCCGGTACAGTGATGACCGCGTCGGTGATCGTCTCGCCCACGTGGGTCTCCGCCGCCTTGCGGATCGCGCCCAGGATGAAGGACGAAATCTCGGCCGGGCTGTAGGCGCGGCCCTTCAAATTGATGCGCACATCACCATTTGGGGCCGCCTCGATGCGGTAGGGCAGAATGGACTGATCCTTCCGTACTTCGGGGGCGTCAAACTTGCGGCCGATCAGCCGTTTGACGCCGAAAACCGTGTTCTCCGGGTTGGTGACGGCCTGGCGTTTGGCGATCTGTCCCACCAGACGCTCGCCGCCGTCGCTGACCGCCACGATGGACGGCGTCGTGCGACCCCCCTCACTGTTGTTGATCACCCGGGGCTCGTCCGCCTCCATGATGGCCACACAGGAATTTGTGGTCCCAAGATCGATTCCGATTACCTTGCTCATGATGTCCTCCTTTGATACCGAATAAATCGGCCACAATCATTATTAATATTGATTAATACATAATAGTAATGAGTTTATTTTTTTCAATATGTTTTTGATAATTTCATTTCGGATTATGCGGCAGGGGAGGATGATCGCATCGGTTCGGCGGTGCAAAGATATGGCGTCCGGGCCGGACACGGATATGCAGGGCGTTGTCGGCGGGTGGCGTCCACGGCACCGTCGGCGGGTTTAGCGGGCGTGAACTTGTTTTGGAATCCGCCGGGACGGCCGGGAGAGCTTTGAATCGGCTTTCAGCGGTCTTTGACCAGCTGCCGGAAACGCATCACATCGGGCGCCAGACCGTCGATGGCCGTCGCCCAGAATTCGGGGCGGCCGATGTCTTCGCCCAGGGTGTCGGCCACGACCCGCTCCACCGCAGCGCTGCCGGATGCCCTCAAAAAGGCCTCGTAG
This sequence comes from Desulfobacterales bacterium, assembly GCA_030065275.1. Taxonomy (GTDB): domain Bacteria; phylum Desulfobacterota; class Desulfobacteria; order Desulfobacterales; family UBA5852; genus JABZFP01. Next base: position 6,925 of record JASJCV010000122.1, read on the forward strand.
CGCGGCAGAAACGCCTTGCCTTCGGCCTTGAACTGCGAGATCAAATACCGCGCCAGAAGATAGCCGAAGGTGTAGGGGAAGTTGTAAAAGGACAGCTCACCGATATAGAAATGCAGCTTGGAGGCCCAGAAATAGGGATCTTCACCGCCGTCGGCCAGGGCGTCAGCGTAGACGGCGCGCTGGGTATCCACCATGAGTTGCTTAAGCCGCGATACGCTGAGCTCCCCCGCCGCACGTTCCGTATACAGGACCGACTCGAATTCAAAGCGCGTGGTGATATCCAGCAACAGGACAGCCATGCCACTGAGATCTTCGTCCAGCATGGCGCGTTTCTGGTCGTCGCGGATGTCGGGGTGGACGTAGATGCCCTCCGCCAGAATGTGTTCGGCAAATATCGAGGCCGTCTCCGCCAGGGGCATGGGGTAACCCTGGGCCCAGGGCCGCATGGCCCGCAGCAGGTGGCCGTGCCAGGCGTGCCCGGTTTCATGGGCCAGGGTGGTCACGTCCCCCAGCGTCCCGTTGAAGGTCATGTAAACGCGTTGCTCACCGGTCAACTGGGAGCGGGTACAGAAGGCGCCCGGCCGTTTGTTGGGCCGGGCTTCGCTTTCCACCCAGCCCTTGGCCGTCATTTCCCGGAAATAGTCCCCCAGTGCCGGGTAGACGTCGCCAAATGCACTTTCCACGAGCGCGACGGCCCGGGACCAGTCCAGGGTCTCGCCGGCTTCGGCCGGCAGGGGAGCTTCACGTTCGAAAAAGGAAATGGCCGATCGGCCCATGGCCGCGGCCTTGGTTTTCAGAAAATCCCGGGGCAGATCGAGACGCGACCGCACGGCCGCATACATGGCCTCCAGCGTGGTGCGCTCGATGCCGGCCTTGAAAAGGGGCTCGTCCAGAAAATGCGGCCGGCGGCGGTGTCGATAGAGGGTCAGGCGAACGCCGGAGATGGCGTTCAAAGCGGCGGCACAGGCATCCTCGATGCCCTGCCAGGCACGGTTACCGGCCTCGAAGGCCGCCTTCCCGACGGTGCGGTCGGGGTGGGCCATGAGGCTTCGCCATTGGGCGATGGGTCTGACCTCGTGCTGCCCGTCAGGATGTTGGAGTGTGAAGGTCAACCGCCCGCTGAGACGATCGTAAAGACGACTCCAGGCCTGAAGACCATCGAGGTTCATATCCGCGGCCAAGCGTTCCAGATCCGGCGCCATGCTGAATTGGCTGCGCAGGCGGATCCTGTGGATGGCATAGGCGATGGGTCGCAGGGGCGCGCGCCGTACAAATGATTCGAAATCATGATCCGTGGCCGATCTGAAGGCCCGGACCAGCTCGATATCCACGTGCGCCACGGCCGCGCGGGCCTGGTTGATAACCCCCTGCTCCCGGGGATAGCGCTCGTCGTCGGCGTGGGCGGCCTCCAGGCAGGACAGATACGACGACCAGTGCCCTAAGCGTTGGTGAATATCCTCGAGGTCAAGGACGATCTTCTCCCAGTCAGGCGCGGAGGCCCCGTCCAGGTTCGGCAACGGTTCGGCCGCCGCCAGAAGCCTCCCGATGTCGTTTTCCAGGGTCTGTTTGAAGGCTCGCATCTCCGGTCCGTCGAAAACCGGAAAATAGCTCGCAAGGGTCCATACCCTGGCCGGATTGCAGGACTTGTCGGTCATGGCGCGTCTACTCCCCGACCGCCGCCCGGCGGCGGCCTTTTTGTTTTTTGGCGTAGGCCGCCGCCCCCATACCGGCCACACAGCCCTCGCCCACGGCCTTGGCCATCTGCCAGGGCATGCCGCAGATGTCGCCGGCGGCGTAGATGCCGGGAATATTGGTTTCCTGCTGCTTGTTGGTCTGGATATACTTCATGTCGCTGTCCAGGGCGACGCCCAGGTTGAGGGCCAGTTCCAGCACACCCTTGGCGCCCAGCTCGATGAAAACACCCTGGACCGCAAGCCGGGTGCCGTCGCTCAAGCTCACCCCCTCGACGGCGTCTTCCCCCTGAATGGCATCCACGCGCACCCCTTCGTGAATAACGGCCCCGGAGGCGTATACCTCCTCCTGCAGGTTGGCGGCCGCTTCCAGCCGCTCGCAGATCAGGTGCACCGAACCGGCGATCTTGGTCAGGGTCAGCGTCCCGTCGGCGGCGGCGCTCTCGTTGCCCACGATGCAGACATCCTGACCCCGGAAGAAATGCCCGTCGCAGTCAACACAATAGCTCACACCGCGGCCCAACAGTTTTTTCTCCCCTCGTACCCCCAAGGTGTTGCGCTTGGATCCGGTCGCAAAAATCACGCTGCGGGCGGCGATCACGCGGGCGCTTTCGGTGGTCACCCGGAAAACGTGCTCATCCGGCGCGATGCCGATGACGCTTTCCTCCAGAAAGTCGGCGCCGAACTGGCGCGCCTGTTCGGTGCCGCGTCGGAGCATCTCCTCGCCGGATATGTTGAACAGGCTGAAATAATTTTCAATATGGGCCGTAAACAGGCTGCTTTTGCGCACACTGCCCAGTAGCAGGACCGAAGCCTTGCGCCGGCCGGCGTGAACGGCCGCCTGCAAGCCGGCCGGCCCCACGCCCAGGATCACGACGTCATAAGTATCACGGATGGCCATGGTCCCCCCTTGAGTTTCTCTTTTGATGTTGGTTGATGATTCTACCGGCAG
>JASJCV010000123.1 GCA_030065275.1 Desulfobacterales bacterium
GCGAACAAATCCCGTTTCTCGCGCATCCATTTTGATCGTGGATGAAGTCAGGCCGATATGGAAACCTTTGCAGCAGGTTTTTAATGAGGCCCGCCACCTTCAATTTGCCACGAGTGCCGCCCAAGCGTTCGCGTATTGCCAGCGCCGCTCCTTCCACCTCGTTTGCCTGGGCGCATCGCTCCCCGACATGAACGGCATCGAACTGCTCAAAAAGCTGAAGCGGGCCACACCCAACGTGGCCGTCATCTTGGCGAGTGCCGATCGAAACGTTCAAACGGCGGTGGATGCAATGAAGGCCGGCGCCTTGGATTTCTTGACCGCACCGATTGACGGGGGCCATCTTCGTGCCGTGGCAGCACAAGCCCTGGCGCGCCAAAAAACAAGCTTGCGTCGGACATCCGGCTTGGGAGCACAAGACGGCGCCGGATCGGATGATGCCATGAACAGCGCGTGGCAGATCATCGATACCCTGTCGCCGATTGAATGCCACGTGCTGATTCTGGGCGGGACCGGTCTTCTCAAAAAACGCATCGCCCGGATGGTGCACGACCGGAGTCGGCGCGCCCAAGGGCCCTATGTCACCTTGAACTGTGCCGGGATACCCTCGCGGTCGCTGGCCAGGACCCTTTTCGGGTCCAGTCACGCGGCCAGTCCATCGACGGCGGCCGGAACGCCCGGTAAAATCGAACACGCACATACCGGGAGCCTGTTTCTCGACAATATCAACTATCTGTCCCTGGATATGCAGGCCGCCTTGGTTCAAATCATGGAACACCAACCCGTTGGGCCCCCAAGGCCACATCAAACGCTAAATGCGGATATCCGCATCCTTGCCGCCACCAGCCAAAACCTGGAGGCGCTCGTCGATGCGGGTCTGTTCCGAATGGATCTTTACCGCAAACTGAACGCGCTGCCCATCGATTTGTCGCTGCTCATTGCCAAAGGTGATGACATCGGCCTGCTGCTCGAGCATTTTATGAAGCAAATTGCGCTCCGGCATAGCGTTCCGTGCCGGCGCGAAGCAAAGCGTGCCCGATACGCCCTGATGGCCAACAGTTGGCCGGGTAATGTGAGGGAATTTGAATACCTGTTGGAACGGCTCTGCAGCGTTCCAAAAGACGGGATGCTAAAAACCGCCCATCTTCCAGAGCCCCTGGCCTACGGTCATCCCACGGCTTTCAAAGGCCTTGAGCTGAAGAAGGCCATCCGGGCCTTCGAACGCCAGCATATTTTGACCGTCCTCCAGGCCGTCGATGGCAAGCGTTCCCAAGCCGCCCGGCAACTGGGCATTCACCGCAATACCCTGCGGACGAAAACCAAGGAGTTGGGCATTGATTTGTAATGTTTGGCTCTGGAGCCCATCGCTCTGGGCGAGGTGCGGAATCGGTCCTCGGCCAGCCGCCCGTTGTGTGGACCGTGGCATCTTTGCGCCGAGGGGGCTCAAGGACGCCCGGCGGGTTGTCTTAAACCGTACGCCCCCTGTGACCGAAAGCTAGGGAGCACGCATCCACAGGTGTCGAATTACAAATCTCCCGCGGCCGGGTAGGGAACGGCCTTGGGTAAATACGGTCCGATCCAGACCGGCCGGCGGCGGCGGCGCTTCAATTCCTCGACCTCTTTTTCCAGCTCCCTGATACGACGCAGATTTTCCGCCTCACGCCGCTGCGCCTGCTGGCGCTCAGCCTCCTGGCGCGCTTTTTCCATCTGGGCGCGCGCCTGCGCGAGCCGTTCCTGGAGTTTGGCCAGCTCCCTGTCCTCGGCCTCCCGGATATTCTTTTCTTCATCCGGATCAAATTCCTCTTCTGGAAACCGGTTTTGGATCTGAACCTCTTCCGGCGGCGGCGTATTTGAATAGTGACGGACACCGTTGCCATCGACCCACTGATAAATCTCAGCGATAACGGCCGTCGGCGTCAGGAGGACGGTCGCCATGATGCCGATGGGCAAGGCCATCGGTAAGATCTTGCGCTTAATCACCACCTGGATATCTAGCCACATAAGAGCTCCATTCCGACCCCCTTGGCACCACTCGATTTCATCTCCCGAGACGACGCCGGGCCGTTGTTCGAGGCCACCTTTTATATGGCCCCGATAAGATCTTGGTAGCGATGGTATGCTTCTTTGTATGCTAACGCCAAAAATAGCTTTAAAAACAGACAGCGGTTGAAATACCCTTTAAATCGATTCGACGGATCTAGCCAAACCTGAAAATTGGGCTTCGGCCTTGTTGTGGCCCTTTGTTTCTGCTAATGGTCACCTCTGGTTTCTGCTGCAGCCTCGGCAGTTGACTCCCAAGCCTCAACCATACTGGCGATTTGCCCAAACCCATGAAAAAATACATCCTGCTATCCATCCTTCTGCTGGCGGGCATTGCCGGCATCCTGGGCGGCATTAAATATCTGCAGATCGATCGTATGGTGGCTCAGGGTAAAGAATTCTCTCCGCCACCCGCGACCGTCACGGTGACACCGGTCGCCAAAATGGATTGGGAGGTGCGCCTCTCCGCGGTGGGCACACTCGACGCCGTCCAAGGGGTGACCGTCACGGCCGAACTGACCGGCAAAGTCGCACGCATCGCTTTTGAACCCGGCGCTTATGTTCAAGCCGGCGCTCTCCTCGTTCAGCAGGACATTGCCACCGAGACCGCCCAGTTGCGTTCCGCCGAAGCCACCTTGGCCCTCAACCGGGCGAATTACGACCGCGCCCGGGAATTGCGCGGTGAGCAAGTGGTCACCCAGGCGGCCTTTGATCAGGCGCTGGCCAACCTCAAGCAAGCCCAGGCCGACATCGAACGGATCAAGGCCACCATCAGCAAAAAAACCATCCAGGCGCCTTTTGCCGGCCGGTTGGGCATCCGCCGCATCAACCTCGGACAGATTATCAAGGACGGCGACCCCATTGTCTCGCTGCAGGCCCTGGATCCGATTTTCGTCAATTTTCTGCTGCCGCAATACGAGTTGGCCCGCCTGAAAGCGGGGCTTACCGTTCGTGTCCGTGCCGATGTCCTGGCCGGCGAGACCATCACCGGGCAGATCACGGCCATCAATCCCCAGGTGGAAGCGGAAACGCGCAACATTCGTGTCCAGGGGACCCTGCGAAACGCGAACGAAAAACTGCGGCCGGGCATGTTTGTCAACGTGGAAGTCCTTTTGCCCGGCCAAACAAACGTTCTGGCCATCCCGACGACCTCGGTTCTTTATGCGCCGTACAGCGATTCGGTCTTTATCGTGGAGGAGGGCGACACCCAGGCGGGCGCCCCCCCCGAAAAATACCTGCGCCAGCAGTTCGTGCGGCTGGGAGACACACGGGGTGATTTCGTTTCCGTCATCGAAGGGCTGCAAGCCGATCAGCAGGTGGTCAGCACCGGGGTGTTCAAACTGCGCAACCAGCAAAAAGTTGTCGTGAATAACAAACTCGCGCCAAACTTTCAAACCAAACCCCGACCGGATGACAGTTGACCGCCGGCCATGAGTGCATCGGTGCAGCACCCGATCAGCAGATTGCAATCGGGCTAATGGCACCCCGAAAATAAGGCTCATGAAATTTACCGACCTATTCATTCGCCGCCCCGTCCTGGCCCTGGTGGTGAACCTGTTGATCATCATCGCCGGGCTTCAAGCCATCCACTCGCTTAATGTCCGCCAGTATCCACGCAGCGACAATGCGGCCGTCACCGTCACAACCGTTTACATCGGTGCCAGTGCCGACCTCGTGCGAGGCTTTATCACCACCCCGCTCGAGCGCGCCATTGCCGCCGCCGACGGGATCGACTACATCCAGTCTCAGAGTGCCCTTGGACTATCCACCATCACCGTACGTTTAAAGCTGAATTACGACCCGATCAAAGCCCTGTCCGAAATCAGCGCCAAGGTCGACCAGGTGCGCGGCGATCTGCCCCCGGAAGCCGAAATACCGGAGATCAATGTCGAATCCGCTGACAGTCGTTTTGCTTCAGCCTATCTGAGTTTTACCTCGGATGTGCTCAAACAGAACGAAATCACCGACTACTTGGTGCGCATCGTGCAGCCCCAGCTCTCGGCCCTGGAGGGCGTTCAGCGAGCCGACATCCTGGGGGCGCGCACCTTTGCCATGCGCATCTGGCTCAAACCCGAGCGCATGGCGGCCCTCAACATCAGCCCGGTGCAGGTTCGCGAAGCGCTGGAGGCCAACAATTTCCTGGCGGCGGTGGGCCGCACCAAGGGAGCCCTCGTGCAGGTGAACCTGGTGGCCAATACCGACCTGCGCTCGGTGGACGAATTCAAACGGCTGGTCATCAAACAGGAGGGCGGCGCCATCGTGCGCCTCCGGGATGTTGCCGACGTCGTCCTGGGAGCCGAAGACTATGACACCGAGGTGCGCTTTTCAGGGCAGACGGCGGTCTTTATGGGCATCTGGCCGCTGCCCAACGCCAACTCGCTGGATGTCATCGACCGGGTGCAGGTGGCCATGACGGCCATCCAGCAACAGCTTCCCAGCGGCATGGATGCCCGCATCGCCTATGACGCCACGAATTACATTCGCAACGCCATCCGGGAAGTCATCAAAACCCTGAGTGAAACCCTCCTTATCGTCGTCGTCATCATTTTTCTCTTTCTGGGCTCGATTCGCACCGCCATCGTTCCCGTGGTGGCCATCCCGCTGTCGCTCATCGGCGCCGTTTTCCTGATGCAAGCCTTCGGCTTTACGGTCAATCTGCTGACCCTGCTGGCCATCGTCCTCTCGGTGGGACTGGTGGTGGACGATGCCATCGTCGTGGTCGAAAATGTCGAACGTCACTTGAGCGAAGGCCGCACACCCGTCGATGCCGCCCTGCGTGGGGCCCGCGAGCTGATCGGGCCGCTGATCGCCATGACGATCACCCTCGCGGCCGTCTACGCCCCCATCGGGTTGCAGGGCGGATTGACGGGCTCCCTCTTCCGGGAGTTCGCCTTCACATTGGCCGGCGCGGTGGTCATATCCGGCGTGGTGGCCCTGACGCTGTCGCCGGTCATGTCCGCCAAGCTGCTGCAGGAAGGCATGTCCCAAAAGGGCCTTGCCGGTCGGGTGTCCCGCCTTTTCAACCGCATCCGCAGCCTCTACGGGCGCGCTCTGGACATCAGCCTCGACGTCCGGCCCGCGGTATACCTGGTTTGGATCGGTGTGAGTCTCCTGACGATTCCCATGTTTTTCATGTCGGCCAAGGAACTGGCCCCCACCGAGGACCAGGGCGTTATTTTCGGTATCCTCGACGCCGCGGCCAACGCCACCCTGGATCAAACCAGCCTTTCCGCCGCTGCGGCCAACGATGTTTTCCTCGGGATCCCCGAAACCGAGTTCACTTTTCAGGTCACCTCGCCTTCCTCCGGGTTCGGTGGGATGGTGGTTCGCCCATGGGGGGAGCGCGAGCGCACGGTCTTCGAAATCTTGCCGGAAGTGCAGTACGGCCTCTCTCAAATTCCAGGAATCCGCATGTTTCCGGTCACCCCGCCGGCCCTTCCAGGAGGCGGCCAGTTCCCGGTGGAGTTCTTTCTGACCGCGACGGCCGAGCCCGAGCAGATCCTTCAATTCGCCCGGCAGGTTCAGTTAAAAGCCATGCAGAGCGGTATGTTCGCCTTTCCGCCGATCATCGACGTCAAGATCGATCAGCCCCAGTCGCGGCTTGTCATCGACCGCGACAAGGTGGCCGATCTGGGCCTAAACCTCAAGCAGGTGGGCGACGATCTGGCTTCCATGGTTGGCGGAAATTTCGTCAACCGCTTCAATATCGCCGGTCGCAGCTACAAGGTTATCCCCCAGATCAAGCGGCAGGAGCGTCTCAATCCGGACCAGTTGAGAGACATCTATATCACGGGCCCGGACGACCAGCTGGTGCCCCTGAGCACGGTCGCCGTCATCGAGAATACGACGGTACCGCGCTCCCTGAACCGCTTCCAGCAACTAAATGCCGTGTCCATCAGCGGGGTGGCCGTGCGCCCACTGGATGAAGCCCTCCGGTTCCTGGAGGACGAAGCCGCCAAGGTCCTGCCTAAAGGCTATGTCCTTGACTATACAGGTGAATCTCGCCAGCTTCGCACCGAAGGCAATACGTTCATTCAAGCGTTCGGGCTGGCCGTCATCCTCATTTTTCTCGTCCTGGCCGCGCAGTTCAACAGCTTTCGTGATCCGTTCGTCATTCTGGCCGGGTCGGTGCCGCTGGCCATGTTCGGGGCGCTGGTCTTCACCTTTCTCAAGATGCCCGATCCCGGGATCCCCTTCTGGACCCACGGCTGGACCACCACGCTCAACATCTACTCCCAGGTCGGCCTGGTCACCCTGGTGGGGCTGGTCTCCAAAAACGGCATCCTCATCGTGGAGTTCGCCAACAACCTTCAGGAGCAGGGTGTCACCAAGCGCGCGGCCGTGCGCGAAGCCGCCCTGACCCGTCTGCGGCCGATTTTAATGACCACCGGCGCCACCATCGCCGGGCACTTCCCCCTCGTGCTGGTCACCGGGGCCGGAGCGGCGGCCCGTAATTCGATCGGCCTCGTGCTGGTGGGCGGCATGGCCATCGGTACGCTCTTCACCCTCTTCGTGATTCCGTCCATCTATATGCTGATCGCCAAGGAGCATTCACCCGGTTGAGCGGAAACCCACCGGGAGCCCGCCTGCGCGTGGTGGAAAGCCGGTCCTGGCTGGCCGCACACCCCGTCGGGATCGGGCGCTGCGCAGATGCAAGGGAGAAGGAAGAGGTGATCGGCGGCTATAAAAAATAAAAACCCAGAGTGACGTCGTAGCGATCCGAACCGATGAATTCACATCCCACCGCGTCCCCCTGAACGGATTTTACCCCGGCCGATTTCTTAATGAGGGTCTTGCTGCTGTTGTCCAGATAAAACCGCAGGTGAACACGGTCGCCCCGGCGCAGCAGTGAAGCCTTCTCGGCCGTAAAGCTCAACCCTGTTTTGGAAATGTTCGTCACCACCATGGGACCCCAGACGTTGACGACGGCCATTTTGTTGAGATGACTCACGTCCTGGGCGAAGAGGCCGTCCAGCCGGACCGACTTACGAAAGGTATGCCGCATTTCGCGTATGATACGAAAAGAGCACTGGCAGGGACAGTTGACCCGCAGCACGGCGCCCATCCTTTCGAATAACGTGGGCGCGACCGCTTCCTGGCGGCCGCATTTCGGGCAGGTCAACTGGTAGTCGGCACCGTTGGCGGCAAATAGCCGCAGGCCGCCATCGGCGCCGCTTTCGCCATCAGCACGGATCTCCATCCGGTCGGATGGCGGGCTGGCCTGCTGAGACCTGTCCGGCTCATCGATGAGGATTTCGATATCTTCGACATCGATGACTGCCGGGGCTTCCGAGGACCTGGGCGAAGGGGCGGATTTGACGGCAACGGCCGCCGCGCGCTTGATCACGGCTCGTCCGGTGCGCACCTGGGGCAGGGTGTCCGCGATGAGCCGCCCTGCCAGTTGCACCAGAAGGACCGCCGCAGGCGACCAACCGCCGGGCGTCGTCCTGGCCAGACCGACAATGCCGACGGGCCGCCGCCGCTGATGGATCATTTGGCACAACAGGGCGCCCGATTCCCAGCGATGCCAGAGCTGCCAGGTCTGGCGCTCATGGGCCGACAACGCCGACATGTCCTCAACCATGTACAGGCGACCCTTGAGGAGCTTCTCGACAACGGGGCGCAGGCGCTTGAGCGCCACCGCGGCGTTGAGAGGCGTTTGATCCGGCGGTGCCTTGGTTGCGCGCCATTGAAATTCCGAGACCACCTGCCTGCCCGGCGCGTCGATCCGGTCGATAAACGCGTAATGCCCCCCCGCAATCAAGCCAATTTTTTCAAGGACGCCGCCAATGGTCTTTCCTCCCTTTCCGGTGAAGGAGGGCGTGGATATCGCCGCCAGCGAGGTGATGGTTTTGATCAAATCCTGTTTTTCCTGCAGGGCATTCAGGATTTGCCGACGGTCGCTCACGTCCCCGATTTCCATGCGGACGCGGACCGACTCACCATCGGGCGTGCCCAGCAGACGTAAAACAAGCTGGGCGTGGATCGCGGCATCGCGGGTGGGATAAAGTTCGATTTCAAGATTCTGGCGGCGGCCGGATCGAATCAATTCGTTCCAGTGGGAATAGTAGAGCACCAAATCGTCGACATCGACAAACAGCGCGAAAGGCTTGCCGATGAGGCTACCGTCCTGACGGTCTAGCAGTTGTGTTGCGGCGGCGTCCGCCTCGATCATGAGACCGGCCCGATCGAGAATAAGGGTGCCGATATCTGCCAGGTTTCGGCCGCACTGCCCGCAAAACTTGAAGAAGGGAGGGTTAAGGGTGCCGCAACCGGAGCAGATATTTCTCAACTGATGGCCGCAGTCGCCGCAAAAATTCTGATCTTCGCCGGTGGTGGCTCCGCATTTCAGGCATCGCATAAGCTATTTATTAATCAAAACAGGAAGCGAGCGCAAGCACCGGTTGGCGTACGGCCGGCTCCAACCGGAACGGCGGCCGGTCGTCCCCACACCGGCATTTCCTTTGTCATCCCCTGCGATAACTGATAAAACACATCCTGATGAAAACGATGAAAACGTTAACGTTGATATCCACCGCCATCGTCGTCGCCCTTGTCACGACGCCGCCAGCCGTCTCAGGGGCCAGCAGTCCGGGACAGGCCTACCGCCAATACATCGACGCCCTGTTTCGCGCCGACCCGGATCAAGTCCTCGATGTCATCGTGGGACGACCGGATCAGATCGGCTTTATCCGCACCTTCATTACCTGTCTGAGGGCCAGCAACGACTTCCGACGCAGATACACCGCGGCTTACGGACGAGTCGAGTGGGACAAATTCGGGCAAAATGAGCCCGAAGCCGGGGTTTCCGCGTTCAATCTGCCGGATAAAATCCCCATCGACACTTACCGGGCGCTTCTGAAAAAGCAACCCGTGTCCAACGGCCGGGAATATATCGTTTCCCAGGAAAACGGGACCATGCGCATCGTTCAGCGCGACGGGCAATGGTACCTCCAAGCGGATTCATTGGGGTTTGAGGGCCGTGCATCGCAATATGAAATTCTAACCGCTGTACTGCGCGAATACCAGACACGAATCGGCGCCCCCGGCGAAACGTCGAGCGGTCTCCGGGTGGCCCTCAAGATGGCCCTCCGCCGCACCGGTCAATGGTGACCGGACGGGCTTTGGCGCATATACCGGGAGCGCCGGGCATTGGCGGCGACCGTCCGTAAGGTGCGCGAGCGGGTACCCGGCCCTGGCACCATCGCGCCCCTCGCCGGCGGGTGCTAGCCATCTTGAGTGGCGATACGTTTTTAATAAAGGAGGATGGTATGACCCTCGAACTGGACTTCAGTGGCAAAACGGTCGTGGTCGTTGGGGGCACCAGCGGCATCAATCGCGGCGTGGCCGAGTGTTTTGCCGCTCATGGCGCCCGCGTCGCCGTGGCCAGCCGCGATCCGGGCAAGGTGGACGCCACCGTGGCAGCGATCGAAAGTGCGGGTGTCGAGGCCGCGGGATTTGCGGCTGACGTTCGCGACTACGACGCCCTGGAAGCCGGGATTCACGAGTTGCATGTCCGCTGGGGCGAGTTCGACGTCGTGATTTCCGGCGCTGCCGGCAACTTCCCGGCACTCGCGCAAAACCTCTCGGTCAACGGGTTCAAATCCGTCGTCGATATCGACCTGCGTGGCACCTTTCACGTCATGAAGGCCGTTTTCCCTTGCCTTAAAAAGCCCGGCGCCAGCGTGATCAACATATCCGCCCCCCAGGCTTTTATTCCCATGCAGGCCCAGATTCACGTCTGCGCCGCCAAAGCTGGCGTGGACATGATCACACGCACGCTGGCGCTCGAGTGGGGAGGTCACGGGGTAAGGATCAACTCGATTGTCCCGGGCCCGATCGACGGCACGGAGGGCATGGCCCGCCTGGCTCCCGACCCTGAAACCGCGGCCCGCACCGCGGCCGGCGTTCCCTTGGGGCGGCTGGGCACGCCAAGGGATATTGGCATGGCTTGCCTGTTTCTGGGGTCCGACTTGGCGGCCTATGTCAGTGGCGTGATTCTTCCGGTGGATGGCGGCTGGGCCCAAAACAACTGCGGCGGGATGAGCGACCATCTGGCAATGCTGATGTCTGGGGGAGATCGGTGACATTCAGACGATGCTCGTTGGTGCTCAGGAAGCGGGGAGTGTCCGGGCTTTCAAACGGACGATCAATTGATCGAGGGTTCCGCTCAAGAGCAGCCAGCGGAACTGGGCCCGGTAGTTTTTGATGGCACTAACGCCCACAGCACTAATATCGTAAATTTTCCAGCCTTCGTGGCGCTTGAGCATGTGGATGCTGAAAGGGATCTTGCGCTGATTCCAGAGGACGTAGACTTCCACGACGGCCCTGGAAGGCGATACGGTTTGCAGCCCTTCGTAGTAGAGTCTTTGGCCGCTGTAGCGTTCAAGGAGGCGCGGCACATAGGCGCGGCGCAGGAAACCAGTGAAGGCGACGAAAAATTCTTCTTGCTCCCGGGGGGTGAGTTCGTCCCAATACGATCCCAACACCAAGCGGGACATGGCCGGGTAATCGAAAAGCCGCTCCGACAATCGCCAGAGCTTTTCCTCTTTTTCCGCCCGTCCTCCTAAACCCGCCAGCTCTGGATCGTCCAGTATCGCGATGCCTTCTTCAATCGTCGATTGGAGGGTTTCCAGCGCATCGCCGGACTGTGCCTGTGAGACACACCCCAGCGTAATCAACACGCAAGATGCGAAATTTAATGCGATTGTTCTGTAGAAGCAAACCTCCCCGGTATTCGCCATTGCGGCGGGCATGACCCGCATCACGTTCAGATCCAGCGAATTCTAATCAGAAGGTTGTAGACGCGCTCAAAAATCTGTCCATAGGGAGGATAAAGAAACGCTGCCCCCAACGGCTTTGAAGCCTGCTCGAAAACCGGTCTCATCTTTGAGAATTCCAGAAAACCCTCAAAACCATGATACTGCCCCATGCCACTGTTGCCGACACCCCCAAAAGGCAAGTCGTGCTGGGCCACGTGCATGGCGCAGTCGTTGATGCTGACACCGCCGGACATGGTCTGCCGCACGACCTTGTCACGCTTTTGGTGGTCGTGGGTGAAGAGATACAGGGCCAGTGGCCGGTCGTGGGCGTTGATATAAGCAATCACGTCATCCAGTCGGCGGTAGGCCTTGATGGGGAGAATCGGACCAAAAATCTCTTCGCGCATCACGCCCATCTCTTCGTTCACCTTATTGACAAGGGTGGGAGCAATGCGCCGGGTGCTGTCATCCGGTCCGCTGCCCTTCAGCAGATCGATGATCTCTGCGCCCCGCGTTCGGGCATCCTCCAATAGCGCCTGCAGGCGCCGATAGCTCTTGGCATCGACGATCGACGTGTAGTCCCTGGAGTCCAGCCGCGGGTAGCGGGCGGGTACGATCTTCCGGGCGGCCTTGATGAACGCGGCCACTTTGGGCTCGGGCAAAAACAGGTAGTCCGGTGCGACACAGGTCTGCCCGGCGTTCATGAACTTGGCCTGCAGAATCCGCTCCGCCGCTGTGCTGATGTCGAAATCCTCACATACGATCGTCGGGGATTTGCCGCCCAGTTCGAGGGTGACCGGCGTCAGGTTTTCGGCGGCCGTTTTCATGACGTCACGCCCGGAGCCCGGGGAGCCCGTGTATATTAGATGGTCAAACGGCAGGGGTGTGAAATCCTGGGCGGATACGCCCGGCAGGACGGCAACCACGTCCTCCGAAAAGGCTTGGCGAAAGAGCCCCTGCAATAGCTTGCAGAGCCGCTGGGAATTGGTGGCCATCTTGA
>JASJCV010000124.1 GCA_030065275.1 Desulfobacterales bacterium
CCAGCGTGGCCCCGTCGTTGGTGATCTTGCGCACCCCCTGCAGCAGCTGGGTAAGGGGGAATACCTGAGCCGCCTGGCGCACCCACTCGGGGGACCCTTCCAGCGAGAACCACACCTCGGAGAGGAACATCATGGGCCAGGAGATGAAATTGAGGATGCCGGTGGTGAACTCTTCGCTCACCCCCCGGGCGGCCAGGACGAGGCCCAGGGCGGCCAGGCTCAGGCTGCCCATGAAAAACATCAGAAAGATGTCCACCAGCGAGCCGGCGACATTGAACTTGAAAACCAGATCGCAACCGAACCAGACCACCGCCAGGGTGAACATCAGCAGAAAAAGCCTCGAAAGCATCTGGGCCGTCAGGTATTCGAAGGCCGTCAGCGGGGTGGCCTTGAGCCGTCTCAGGGTCCCGTTCTTACGGTAGCGCACCACCACGTAGCCTACCCCCCAGAGGGCGCTGAACATCATGTTCATGGCCAGGATGCCCGGGAAAAGCCAGTCGATGTAGCGGATGGGGTTGCTGGCCACGCGCCCCTTGAGCGTCGTGCGCAAAGCTTCCGGCGGCACCTGACCGGCCTGGAAGATTTTCTCCACCAGATAACCCTTGGGGGATCCGTCGCTGATCCAGTAGTGATGGGGCGGGGGGCCGGCCTGGATGACGAAGTCGATCTTGTGGTGCCGCAGCTTGGCCATGGCCTCCTCCCGGGAGGTAAAACCGACAAACTGCAGGTGGCGGGTTTCGCGCAAGCCTGCCGGGATATCGATGGCGGAGACCTCCAGTGTGCCGGGCGGGGCCGGAAAGACACCAACCTTGTATTCGGCGATCTGACGCCCACCGAAGAGAATGCCGAAACCGGCCACCAGCAGAAACGGAAACATAAAATTCCACCCGAAGGAGGCCTTGTCCCTGAAAAATTCGTAGTTACGGGCCTTGAACATGACCCAGATGCGCTTGATGGACATATCAGTCTCTCAGCTGCCGGCCGGTCAGATTAAGGAAGACGTGCTCCAGGTTGGGGGATTGGACCACCATCTCCGAAAGGTCGACCCGGTGGGCCATCAGTTCGCGCAGGCAGTCGTCGATGTTGGCGGCCTGGATGCGCACCATTTCCCCTTCGGCCTGCAGGGGCAGCGACAGGTTGCCCGCCGCTGGCATCACGCTGCGGCGCGGCAGCACCACGGATGCCCCCCCGCAGTGGGTCCGGATCAGCTCCTCCGGCGTTCCCCGGGCGATGATGCGGCCATGATCCATGATGGCCACCGTGTCGCAGAGCTGCTGAGCCTCTTCCATGTAGTGCGTGGTCAGAATGATGGTCTTGCCGGCGGCCTTGACCGCGTTGACGATGCCCCAGAGGTTGTGGCGGGCCTGCGGATCGAGGCCGGTGGACGGCTCGTCCAGGAACAGCAGTTGAGGGCGGTTCACCAGCGCCAGCGCCAGCAGGAAGCGCTGACGCTGACCGCCGGAAATATTTTCGTGCCGCTGGTGGCGGAACTCGCCGAGTTGACACTGGGTCACCAGACGCTCCAGGTCCTCGGGAGCCTGGTACAGGGATTGGAAAATCCGAAGGGTTTCCTCGACCGTCAGCATGGCCAGAAGAGCGGTGTGCTGAAACTGAATACCGATTTCGTCCCTGAAGCGCCGGGCCCGCGGCTGCCCCTTGTAGCGGATCTCACCGGACGTCGGTGGAATGATGTCCTCGATCACTTCAAGGGTTGTCGTCTTGCCGGCCCCGTTCGGCCCCAGCAGGCCGAAACAGACTCCAGCCGGGATGGTGAAGTTGACGTCGTCCACCGCCAGGAGACCAGCGTATTTTTTTTTGAGATGACGAACTTCCAGAATCGGCGTCATGACGCCACGGCCCTTCCTGTCGCTGCTGTCGCTCTGTGGGATCTCCAGGCGATCATGGCCGGCAATCTGTATCATTTTAACCCGCTTGGCAACCCTTGATTGCGGGTCAGTCGCCGCTTGACATACAGGATCGCCGCGCTTAAAGCATGGACCCCATGAATGCGATACCCATCCGCAAGGACCTGCCCGGACCGCACGACCTGAAGTGGCCGCCCCTGATTACCGGGACCCTAATCAGGCGCTACAAACGCTTTTTAGCCGACATCGCCCTGGAAGACGGCCGCCAGGTGACGGCCCATTGCCCCAACACCGGCAGCATGCAGGCCTGCAGCGAGCCTGGCCGGCGCGTCTACCTCTCGGTGCACGACAATCCCAAGCGTAAATACCCCTACACCTGGGAGCTGATCGACATGCCGGATTCCCTGGTGGGCGTCAATACGCTCGTCCCGAATCGCCTGGTCAAGCACGCCGTTTCCCGCGACGTCATCCCCCAGCTGCGCGGCTACGAGACGGTGCGCAGCGAAGTGCGCGTAGGCGCCAACTCCCGCATGGATCTGATGCTTTCCGGCCCGGGTGCATCCCGCTGCTATGTCGAAATCAAAAACTGCACGCTGGTCAGGGAGCGGATCGCCCTTTTTCCGGACGCCGTGACCGCCCGCGGGCTCAAGCACCTTCAGGAGCTCGCCCGCCACGTCGGCCCGCAAACCCGCAGCGTGATCTTCATCTTCGTCCAGCGCATGGATGCCCACGCCTTCGAGCCGGCCGAGGCCATCGACCCGGCTTACGGACGCGGACTGCGACGGGCCGTCGCCGCCGGTGTCGAACTCATGGCCTACGACGTGCGCATCGATCCCGAAAAGATCGGGCTGGGCCGTTCCCTGCCCTGCCGGCTGTAACCGACCGGCACTGTAACGTGTTGATCTGATTTTGCTTCTCGTTTGACTTTGCATTTAGGATGGGTTAACCCTATCCGCAAATCGTGACCCTCGCGCATTGGACCGAGAAAGCCCATGGCAGCCATCGACCTGAACCAGATTCTGGCCCCGCAGGAGAATCTGGCCCGCATTCTCGACAATCTCAAGGAGGGGGTGATTGCCCATGATCTCAAGCGGCGCATCTTCTTCTTCAACCGCCAGGCCGAAATGATTACCGGCTACAAGCGGGAAGAAATTCTGGGCCGCGACTGCCACGAGGCCTTCGGCATCCCTTTCTGCGGCGAGCGCTGCTCGTTCTGCGACAACAGCCCGCCCGCACCCGGCGCCCCCGAAGTGAAGGAATACACCCTCAACATCACCACCAAGCAGTGCGAATCGCGCCGCCTGGAGATGACCGTAACGCTGATGCGCGACCACACAGGCGATTTCGTGGGCGTGCTGGCCCTTTTCAGGGACATCACCGACGAACTGCGCCTCATGATGCAGACGGGCAACCTGACGCGCTTCTCCAATATCGTCGGGCGCGACGCCAAGATGCTGCAGGTCTTCCAGCAGATCAGCGACGTGGCCGCCTATGACTACCCGGTGCATATCTTCGGCGATACCGGCACCGGCAAGGAACTCGTGGCCACGGCGATCCACAACGAGGGCCATCGGGCCGGCACCCCGTTCGTTCCCATCAACTGCGGGGCCCTGCCCGAGGGCCTGATCGAAAGCGAACTCTTCGGTCATGTCAAGGGCGCCTTTTCCGGCGCCATCCGGGACAAAAAAGGTCGCTTCGAGCTGGCCGACGGGGGCACGATTTTTCTGGACGAGGTGGCGGAGCTTTCGAAAAACATGCAGGTCAAACTGCTTCGGTTTCTTCAGGAGGGCGAGTTTGAAAGGGTGGGCGGGGAGAAAACCCTTGCGGTCAGCGTCAAGGTCATCAGCGCCACCAACAAGGACCTCAAGGAAGAAGTCCGTCGCGGCCGCTTCCGGGAAGACCTCTACTATCGCCTGAGCGTGATTCCGATCTTCATCCCGCCGCTGCGCGAACGCAAGACCGACATTCCCCTGCTGGCCAACCATTTTATGCAGGAAGCGGCCATGAAGCACGGCCAAAGCCCGTTCCGCATTGCCAAAGAGGCGCTGGCCCTGTTGATGGACTATCCCTGGCCCGGAAACGTGCGTGAACTCCAGAACGCCATTCAGTTCGCCTTTGTCAAATCCAACGGCCGGCTGCTGGCCGTGGACGACCTGCCCATGGAAATCAAGGGCCAACTCGAAGGCATGCCGCGAAAAGGACCGGTGCGCAAGCTCGAGGTCCGGACGGTGCGCTCCGCACTGAAGAAAGCCGGGGGCAACAAATCCCGTGCCGCCCGCCTCCTGGGTGTTGGCCGGGCGACGCTCTACCGCTTCCTGAATGCGCACCCCGAAGCACTGTCGCCCGAGTGACCGCCGATCATTTCGCCACCCCCAGTTCTTCTTGCAACCAGGCCTTGATATCATCGTCCAGGGCGTACACCCCCTTGAGCTCGCACACGTCCCGCTCGAACTGCTCCGGCAGCTCAAACCGGGCCAGTTCGACGGCCTCGTCCGAATTGCGCCGGATCAGGTAGATAAAGTAGGGTTTGCTCCAGCAGTTGACCACGAAGTAGGTCGTGTAGTCGGATTTGGAGGCGATCACGTAGCCGTCCCCGCGGGCCCAGTTGTTGCCCCACTCCAGATAGAGCCGGACCGCCTCCTCGGGGGTCATGTTCCAGTCGATGACGTCGATCACGTCGTGATTGCTGCGCAGTTCCTCTAGGGTCATCATGGTTTCACCTGTCGGTCTTGGGTTTGGTAAAGTGAAGTTAAGTTAAATTAAATTAAATCAAATTAAATTAAAAGATGACGCCTATTCCGCGAAAATCAATCGGCGCGGCATATGGCCACGAAAAAGGCGGAGCGCCCGGGGGCGGCTCCGCCTGTCTTTGTTAACGATGACGGCGTGGGTTAGGCCGAGAGTTTCTGCCGATCGGCCATGTCCATGAGGACGCGTTCGCGGGCCTTGTCGATCCCCAGCGCCTTGCGCTTGGCGTCGATGTGGTCGATCATCATCTTGGCCATTTCGTACGGATCCGGGGTGAAGCCCCACTTGCCCATACCCTCATCCTCCAGCTCCTGGAAGAGATGCTTGTGGAACTTGGTTCCCTCGACGATGGGGAAGCTCACGCCGAAGACGGTGAAAACACCGGAGGCCACGAAATACTGGCCGATGCAGATGGCTTTTTCACTCATGTACTCGGGTGCCGCCCCGGCCACCGGGAGATCGGCAATGCTCTCCCCCAGTCCGCCCGTCTTGACCATCTCGGCACAGGCGATCAGGATGCGGCTGTTGTCCACGCAGGCGCCAAGACCCAGCACCGGCGGCATGCCCACGGTCTCGCAGACCTCCTTGAGCCCGCTGCCCGCCAGGTGGGCGGCTTCGGGCGTGGTCAGCCCGGCCTTGGCCAGGGCGATCTGCGAGCAGCCCGTCTGAACCACGAGAATGTCATTGCGGATCAATTCCTTGACGAGTTCGACGTGGACCCAGTCCTGCTTCACGCGCGGGTTGGTGCAGCCCACCACGCCGGCCACGCCCCGGATGCGACCGTTGATGATGTTGTCGTTGAGCGGCACGTAGGAACTGCGGAAAGTCCCGCCCAGCATGTAGTTGATGTATTCATGCGAGAAGCCGTGAACGCCTGAGCCGGTATTCTTGGGAATCTCGATCTTGGCGGTGCGGTTCTGGAACCGGTGGATGGCCTTGATGATCATGGCATCGGTGCACTCGCGCGGATCGTGCTCATGGAACTCGACATGCTCGGCACCCTCGATTTTGCAGCGCGGGTTGGTGGTGAACAGCGGGGTGTCGTAGCATTCCGCCACGGCCACGAGTCCCTGCTTGATGCACTGGACGTCGACACAGAAGGCGTCGATGGCCCCCGTCACCAGAACGGTCTCGGTGGACATGAAGTTGCCGGCATGGGGAATGCCGTGGCGCACCAGCATCTCGGCCCCGGAGCAGCACATGCCGACCAGGTTGATGCCCTTGGCACCGGCGGCCTTGGCCTTTTCGACCAGGGCCGGATCCTGGGAAGACACCAGCATGGATTCGAACAGGTTGGGCTCGTGGCCGTGAACGATGATGTTGACCTGATCTTCCTTGAGAACGCCCATGTCCACGTCGACCGCCACCGGGGTGGGGGTGCCGAAGAGGATGTCGGCGATTTCGGTCGCGACCATGGAACCGCCCCAGCCGTCAGCCAGAGCCGTGCGGCTGCACTGTTTGGTGATGTTCTCGTAATGCTGGTCCACGCCCATGTGCGAGCGGTGCATCAGCTCCATGATTTCGCGCATGGCGCCGCGGGGCACGATGCCCTGCTTGCGCCAGACTTCGAGGGTCTTCTCGGGCACGCGCTTGGCAAAGGGGATTTCGCCCTCCACCTGGGTGTAGGTGCGCTCGAGTTCCTCGTAGAGCGCGGTGGCGATTTCCTTGACGCTGCGGCCTTCGGTCTCGATCCCGATTTCCTGGGCCACGCTCTCGAGTTTCTGCGTGTCCTTGATTTCGTAGTCCAGAATCTTGCCGTTGACCACTTCACGGAAGAGATCCAGCATGCTCATGCCGTGGTCGGTGTGGGCCGCGCCGCCGGCGGCGACCATACGGGCGAAGTTGCGGGCCATGATCGTGTCGATGGTGGCGCCGCAGACCCCCACTTTGTCATAAGGCGCTTTGGCGTTGAGCCGGCAGGGTCCCATGGAGCAGTGCTTGCAGCAGGCCGAATCCGCACCGATGGGGCAGGCCTTCATATTGGCGGCACGATCGAAGGCGGTTTCCACGCCGTCGCGCTTGGCCTTCTCGATCATCTGGGCGGTGGACGGACAAATGGTCACGTCCTTCGTGACGATCTCCTTCTTGGAGACCACTTTCTTTTTTTCCATGTCGGCTCCTTTCGTAACCAAACGGTTGGATAAACGATGCTGTATAAAATCGAATCAAACGATTGTTGCCAGCTGATGAGCACGCCGTCGGGGAATTAGCGGCTGGAGATGCCTACCAAGTTCAGCTCAGATACGGCCTCGGCCATCTTTAAAAATGTAGCAAATATCAGACCACAAATTCCGCTGTGCGCAAACGCTTCAGGCGGTTGGGCGCAAACAACGGCCCGCGGCCGCCGCCGCCAATTTAACAACCTGAAATAATTATTGATCAGCCATTTTACCGACCATAACCACCGGTGCTCCCGCTGGACCTGGTGCAAGCCAGCAAGAAGGTGCGGCATCCAAACGGTATGATGCGCGATAAAAAATGAGACATTTGAACGATACAGCATTCGCCCGCGACATCGTCACTTTCAAATCGGCCCGCAGACGGGTGAGGACCCCACCGGGTGAATTCATTTCAATTCAATTGTCGGCACGGAAAGCGACTCGCTGTTCAAGGGTGCTCACAAATGCCGCATGATAAAATTTTTATTATTTAAAACAGTTGGTTAAGTTATTCGATGCGCGGGATGCAATTTCGGCGGCTTGCCCAAGTTTCGTTAATGATAATGGTTCTTGTTACCCTATCGAAATGGGTCCTTGATTGTCAAGCAGGAGTTCACCGATTGGCACATTGCGTATCAGATTTGATCGGCATTGTCTCGATTACACAATGAGACACTACTGTTTCATCGCACACATCGGAGCAGGTCCGACGGAAGCCATGAATAAGTCCTTTCGCCCATCGAAACCCGGGGGCCTTGCTTGGCGCCGAGCACGCCCAAGGCCCCTGGTAAACATCCTCAACGGCCGGCGATCATGGCGCGGCCCAAGGACGAAAACAGTTCCAGCGCGGCTCGCCTGCGGTTGCGCCCGCTGTTCCCAGGCCCGGCAGTTCATTGGCGCAAGGTGATGCGGCCACCACGATGTCACAGGGTTGCATCGGCGTCGAACGCCGGACGCGTCAACGGAAACAAGAAGCCCGCCGATCTGCGCCACGGGCACTGCCACCGTGGTCGCGGGTGCGAAGCGGCTTTCAGCGGCGGCAGGCGAGCGACATGGCGGTAACCCCCGCAGGGGTTTAAAATGCCGTGCGCGGGTGGGCACGACAATAGGGGGATTGCATCACCCGGGCAATTGTAATATGCACTGTCCTAATGATTTTTGGATGCGCCCTCCGGCGGCCGTGCCACGGGCCGGACGGCGCTTCCGTCATGGAAAGGAAAGCACAAGAATGAGCGCAGACAACGAAGACGGTAAAGACGTCAAGATTTATTCTCTAAGCACCTGCAGCCACTGCAAAGCCACCAAAAAGCTGCTGGATGAATGCACGATCAAATTTGACTTCATCGACATCGATCTGCTCGAGGGCGAGGAGCGCAAAGCCATGGTCGAAGAGGTCAAGAAGGTCAACGAGCGCTGCTCGTTTCCGACCATCATTATCGGCGAGAAGGTCATCGTGGGCTACAAGGAGAAAGACATCAAGGAGGCGCTGGGACTCTAATGGACGCCGATAAACTCTATACCATGCTCAAGAAAATCCAGGAACCCCAGGGCTACTATTTCAACGCCGATCGCGAACGCACCTTCGAACTCCTGGAGGCCCTGATCACAAACAAGGAACGCTACGGCTATATGGCCTGTCCCTGCCGCCTGGCTTCGGGTGACCGCGAGAGCGACAAGGACATCATCTGCCCCTGCGTCTACCGCACCCCGGACGTGGCCGAATACGGGGCCTGCTACTGCAGCCTCTACGTCTCCGAGGACTGGAACGCCGGCAAGATCCCCCACGAATTCGTCCCCGAACGCCGCCCCCCGGAGAAGATCGTCTTCTAATCCGACGGAGTTCCCCGTCTTACCCGCCCGTATGGCGCGGGCGCATGACAGCGGTCGCGCCATTAGTCTTCCGGACGTTTGTTCCGAAGCGCGCTTCAGAGGATCTCTCGGGATGCTTCACCCGGCAATCAACCGGTTTCTTCACGGGCGTCTTTTTCGAATACGGTGTACCTTTGAAGATAATCGTGCCGATTATAGAAACCAAAGGCCTGTTCGTTGCCTTCCGCGACACAAACAATTAATTTGACGGCCCCCGAAGCTTCAAGCCATGATTCCGCGCTTTGAATCAGCCGTTCACCAACCATCTGGTTGCGGTAAATCGGCTTGACAAAGATGGAGTCGATCTCGCCTTCATGCGCCTTGATCGAGGCCATACAATACCCGACCAATTCCGCTTGTTCTTCTGCCACGAAAACCGCGACACCATCCTTGCTTTCGAGCTGCTTTAGCCTTTCTTCAAATGTGAAGGCCTTGAAGTGGGCCTTAAAATGGGTCGAATGCTCCAGATGGTGTTGATTCAATGTTTCCCACAGCGGTTTGATCCGATGGATGTCCTGGTTAGCGATTTTTAAAATTTCCATGGATGGCCTTTGGCGCCGGATGCCGGCAATTGTAGGGACTTCGACCCGAGCAGCATTTTTTCCTCGCGCGCATCAGACGCCATAAATGATGACCGGCCGCAAGCGGTCTCCCCGATTGGAAATCAATTGCAAGGAGGTGATCGCCGGCGTGGCATCGTGGCTCACTGCGGATCGCGCGAGTTGTCGCGAGCGGAGCATGCGACGAAGATATAAAAAAGGTATAAAGATGCCGTCAGACCGTGGGAGGTGTTTCAGGGCAAGGCGCAAGACGAAG
>JASJCV010000125.1 GCA_030065275.1 Desulfobacterales bacterium
TCATTCATTTTAGCGAAGCAGTTTGCGCTCGTCAAGCCCTTTCCGCCATTTTCATCATTTTTCGGTCGGCGGGTCACCATGGGCGCAATCGGGTAAAGGGTGCCGGAAGGCGATGCGTCTGTGGCTGGACACGTCGCGACGCCAGGAGTCGGGGGCGTTCTAACGCGCCGCCACCATAACGCAAAACAAATGCGCCGTCCACCGCCGATTGGATGCTTGACATCTGAGAGCATATAAAATATTGAATGAATTCAGATGTATCTCGCGCCGCCACACTTTTTGGGGGGCACACCTGTGCCTCCATGCAGACTGTCAACCGATACCGCAACCGTCGCCTGGTCGCACCAGATGCGGACGGTTCGGCCCTTCCCGCAATGGCCGTCAGGGCCAGAAACCGCCGGGAAGGCTACTGCGATTCCGGAAAGGAGGCCAACGTGACCCCAACCAGCGCTTATGGCGATAAACCCTGGCTGTCCAGCTACGAAGAGGGCGTGCCGGCCGCGATCGATTACGAAAATGTCTGTCTGCCCGCGTTTCTGGACCGCACCGCCCAGGAATTTCCCGAAACCATGGCCCTGCTCTTCCAGGGCTACCAGGTCAACTACCGCCAGTTGAAGGATATGGTGGACCGGTTCGCCGCCGGCCTGCACGCCTTCGGTATCCGCCCGGGCGACAGTGTCGCCATTCTGCTGCCCAACGTGATCCCCTGTGTCGTGGCGTATTACGCCATCCTTAAGATCGGTGCGCGGGCGGTGATGAACAACCCTCTTTATTCCGACCGCGAGCTGGCGCACCAGTTCAACGACTCGGGCGCCAAGCTGCTGATCACCCTCGATCTGCTGGTCAAGCGCATGGTGGCGCTGAGGCCCCAAACCCGGATCGAGACCATCATCTACACCTCCATTGGCGACTACCTGCCTTTTCCCAAGAACCTGCTTTTCCCGCTCGTGGGCAAAAAAAAGGGGCTTGCCGCCAGCGTGGCCCCGGCCGCCGATCTGTATCGCTGGAAAACCATACTGGCCCAAAACCCGCCCCAGCCGCCGGCCGTGGAATTGAATTTCGACGACATTGCCATGCTGCAGTACACCGGCGGCACCACTGGAGTGTCCAAGGGGGTCATGCTGACCCACGGCAATCTCAGCCGGCAGGTTCAGCACGTGCGCGCCTGGTTTCCCAAGTTCAACCGGGGCGAAGAGGTCATGCTCGGCGCACTGCCCTTTTTCCACGTTTTCGGCCTTTCGGTCACCATGAATTTTGCCATCTATATGGGATGGGGCGACATTCTCGTTCCCAAACCCCAGCCCGAGCCGCTGTTGGAGACCATCGGCAAGTTCCGCCCGACGTTTGCACCGCTGGTGCCCACCATGTACATCGGCATGCTAGGACACCCCAAAATCGACCAGACCGACCTGACCTGCATCAAAGGCTGCTTTTCCGGAAGTGCGCCGCTGCCCATCGAGGTCATCCGGGATTTCGAAGCCAAGACCGGGGCGGTCATCGTCGAGGGGTTCGGGATGACCGAATCCTCCCCCGTCACCCACATCAACCCCTTCGCCGGCCAGCGCAAGGTCGGCAGCATCGGTCTTCCGATTCCCGACACCGAAGCGCGCATCGTCGACCTGCAAGACCCCTCCCGGGAGATGCCGGTGGGGGAAACCGGCGAACTCGTGGTGCGCGGCCCCCAAGTCATGCAGGGCTACTGGCAACGTGAAGACGCGACGAATGAGACCATCGTCGACGGCTGGCTGCACACCGGCGATATCGCCATGATGGACCCGGAGGGCTATTTCTTCATTGTCGACCGCAAAAAGGACATGATCATTTCCGGTGGCTACAACGTCTACCCGCGCGACATCGAGGAGGTTCTTTTCGAACATCCCAAAATCGCCGAGGCCACGGCCATCGGCGTTCCGCACCCCAAACGCGGCGAGCAGGTCAAGGTGTTCGTGGTCCTGAAACCCGGCGAAACCGCGACACCGGAAGAAATCCTCGAATTCTGCAAAGGCAAGCTGGCGACCTACAAGCTGCCCACCGAGCTGGAGTTCAAGGAGGAACTGCCCAAGACCAACGTCGGCAAGGTGCTGAAGAAGGATCTGCGCGCCGAGGAACTGTCCAAACGCGGCGCGTAGGCAACGGCAAGGCTCGTTTCTGTCCCGATGCCAAAACCAATTCCGGCGGTGGAGCCAGATGGCTTCGCCGCCTATGGTTGGGGGGGCCAATCGTGCGCATCCAGCACCGGCAGCCCACCTTGGGATGGGCGCGCAAACGTATCTTAAAAATAGTCGAAGGGCCCCTGGCGGTGTTCTGGGCCGGGTCATGGCCGAACCGCAGGGTCCCTACCCTGCGAATCTGCATGCATACGGGGTGTATACTCCGTTTTCGCCCCGTCTCCCGCCGAACAGGAAGATTGGTCTTAAATTGATGATGCGTTCCCAATAGAAAAGGCCGCGGGGTTACCCCCGCGGCCTCATCCTCCCATGATCGACTGCTCGACCGTCAGAACACGGCGCTACTTCGCTCCGAATGCATCCTCAGATATCTCGACCGCCGCACCGTTGTTATTGAGGATGGCGTCCATCCTGCCAAGCGTTATGGGAAGAACTGCGTTGATGAAATATTCGGCCGATTTCAGCTGGCCCTCGTAAAAGGCGCGGTCCTTCTTTTTGGCCTTCTCCAGCTTCTGAGCGGCGACATGGGCACGCCACAAGAGCATCCAGGCCATGGCCACGTCGCCGCAGACCGTCATAAAAGGATAGGCGTGGGCGAAGGCGTTCAACACCTTCTCGGACATGGCTGTGGCGCCGATATGCATGGCGACCTCACCGAGTTTGTTGGCCGCGGTCTCCGCCTTTTCGGCCATATCCGCCGTGGCCTCGATTTCCTTGGCGGCGCTCAGGGTCTTCTGGATTTCGCCGAAAAGGTCCAAGATGGCCTTTCCCTTGTTGAGGCCCAGCTTGCGGCCCAGAAGGTCCATGGCCTGAATACCGTTGGTGCCCTCGTAAATCAGGGTGATGCGGCAGTCGCGCAGGAGCTGCTCCTGAGGGTACTCCTTGATATAGCCGTAGCCGCCGTAGACCTGCATCCCCGTGCTGCAGACCTCAAAGGCCTTGTCCGTGATGTAGCCCTTGCAGATGGGGATCAGCACGTCGATGATGCCCTGCCATTTGGCTTTTTCGGTCTCGTCTACAGCCAGTTCCTTCTGATCCTCGCAAAAACCGGCGTAGTAGAGCAGGCTGCGCATACCCTCGACATAGACCTTCATCTCCAGCAGCATGCGTCGCACGTCGGGATGCTGAATGACGGGCACCGCCGGGGCGGATTTATCGAACATCTCCATAAGGTTTTTGCCCTGCACCCGCTGCCGTGCGTAGTTGAGGGCGTTGATATAGGAGGCGCTCGCGCAGCAGAAGCCCTGCATGCCCACCAGCAGGCGGGCGGCGTTCATCATCAGAAACATGGCGCGCATGCCTTTGTTCTCTTCGCCCAGAAGCGTTCCGCGGCATTTGCCCTTGGAACCCAGGGCCATCGAGCAGGTGGCGTTGCCGTGGATGCCCATTTTCTCTTCGATCCCCGTGCAAACGACGTCGTTGGGCTCCCCGAGGCTGCCGTCGTCGTTGACCCAGACCTTGGGAACGAGAAACAACGAGATGCCTTTGGTGCCTTCCGGGGCGCCTTCGATGCGAGCCAGCACCGGATGGACGATATTCTCCACAAGGTCGTGATCGCCGCCGGAAATAAAGATCTTATTGCCGGTGATCGAATAGGTGCCGTCGTCGTTTTTGACGGCCGTGGTCGTGAGCGCCCCCACGTCGGAGCCGGCCTCGGGTTCGGTCAGCAGCATGGTGCCGCCCCACTCGCCGGTGTACATCTTCTTGAGATACAATTCCTTTTGTTTGGCGGTGCCAAAGGTTTCCACCAGTTTGCCGGCCCCGTGGGTCAACCCTGGATACATCATCAGGGCAAAGTTGGCTCCGTTGAAATAGTCGTTGGCGGCCAGGGATACAGTGAGGGGCATGCCCTGCCCGCCCCACTCGGGGTCTTCGGTCATGGCCAGCCATTCACCTTCGACGTATAGTTCGTATGCCCGTTTGAATTCATCCGGGGTGGTGATGGTGCCGTTTTCCAGCTTCACCCCCTGAGTGTCACCCACGGCCTGGGTCGCCATGATTTCCTTGACCGCCAGGTTGCGGGCTTCGCCCACGATCAGGTCGATGGTCTTTTTGTTGAACTCGGCAAATTTATCATGGACGCTGAGTTTCTCGACTTCGAGCTGCTCGTGAAGTACGAAATCGACATCCCTGCGATCTGCGATTTGCTGTGCCATTTGCGCGGTCCTCTCTTTTGTGTGT
The DNA here is from genome assembly GCA_030065275.1 of Desulfobacterales bacterium. GTDB lineage: Bacteria > Desulfobacterota > Desulfobacteria > Desulfobacterales > UBA5852 > JABZFP01. The sequence continues at coordinate 4,350 of JASJCV010000125.1, forward strand.
CCTGGGCCCGGTACGTGCAGCCTGCCGCCGGGCCTTAATCGTTGCGGGTCCCGATGCCCTGGATGAAAAGGTCCACGAGGGGATCGGCCATCGAGGCCAAATCATACTGCCCGTCGGAATGCAGCCAGGTGTTGATGACCTCATCCACCCCCCCGATGATGTAGCGCTTGACCAGTCCCACGTAGAGATCTTTGCGGATCAGACCCTCCTGCTGCCCCTGCTCCACGATTTCGGAGATCAGATCCAGATACGACTTGGACATCTCACGGATCTGCTCTTCGGCCTGGCGGCGGGTGCGATGGGTTTCGGCCTGGTACAGAACGGCCATGTAGCGATCCTTCTGGAACTCGTCCAAGTGCCGGCGCACCAGTTTGCGCAGCTTGTCCACGGCATTCACCGCCCGGTCGACCTCTTCGCGAAAGCGGGCAAATACCTGGCGGGTCTTGAAATTGAAAAAATGAACGAGAATGTCGTCCTTGTTTTTGAAATACAGATAGATGGTGCCGTCGGCCACCCCGGCTTCGCGGGCGATCTGCGAAATGGTCGACTCGTGAAAGCCGTTTTTCGCAAACACCTTGACCGCCGCTTCCAGAATCCGCCGATACTTGTCGTTTTTGCCTTTGGTACTGATGATAACCCCCCGGCCACGATTCAGGGCCATTTATGAATGAATATTCATTCATTTATCAATAAGGTCCCGCCCCTGTCAAGTCAAATTTGACGATTGCGCAAACTCCAATCCGGTCAGTCCAATCGCGGACTCAGCTCCGCATCCCATCCAGCGCCGGGGCCTGGCCAGCGACCGTTGGCCGCTTTCTTTCAGGCGAAAAACAATATGAACTCAGATTCAACATGACGCCAGGCCCGCCGCCGGCCGCGCCGACACTCTTGAGCTTCCCGGGAGAAGCCAAACGAGAGTTGCATTTTGATCCCAATTTTGAGACAAAATGAGTTCGCCTTGCAACCGGGAAATCGTCGCCTGGCCTCATCGGCGAACCGATTGGTCCCGCGGCATCGGCATCCGCTTCAAGTGATCGACGGCCCACCTGTCAACCGTCCAGCCGAAAGGTGGCTTTTCATGATCATTCTCGACAGTCAAAAAGACGCCCTGGCGAGCCTCGAGGAGCGCCTGCGGCACTCCAACGCCTTCCTGAAAAACTTGATTCTGAGCTCGGTTGACGGTGTCATGGCGGCCGACCGCAAGGGCAAAATCCTGATCTTCAACGATGCCGCGGCGGAAATCAGCGGATATACCGTCGACGAGGCCCTGCAAAACCTGAACATCAGGGATGTCTATCCTGAGGACGGCGCCTACGAGGTCATGCGCAAGCTCCGGAGCGACGCCTTCGGGGGGCGGGGCAAACTCCAGTCCTGCCAGGTGGAGGTCATGCGCAAGGACGGCCAGCCCATCCCCATCAGCCTCAATGCCGCAATTGTCTACGAAAATGGGAATGAGGTCGCCACCGTGGGCTTTTTCCACGACCTCAGCCAGACGCTCAAGATCCAGAGAGAACTCGAGCAGACTCAGATCCAATTGCTGCAGGCCGAAAAGATGGCCTCGCTGGGCAAACTGGCCGCAGGGGTCGCCCACCAGATCAACAACCCCCTGGGCGGCATCATCCTGTTCGCTGGATTAATGCTGGAGGAATACGACCTCGAGAAACCCGCCCAGGAGGATTTGCGCCGCATTCTGCGCGACGCGGAACGCTGCAAGGACACGGTCAAGGAACTGCTGGAATTCGCCCGCCAGACCCGGCATGAGATGCGGCCGCTGGATATCAACGAGGCCATCGTGCGCACCCTCTTTCTGCTCGAGAACCAGACCCTTTTCCAGAACATCGACATCGTGCGCCGTCTGGACGAAGACATTCCGCCCGTGAAGGGCGACAGCCAGCAGCTCAACCACGTGTTCATGAACATCATTCTCAACGCCGCCCAGGCCATGCAGGGCAACGGCCGGCTGACCGTGAGCACCAAGCGCGGCCCCAACGACAAGCGCGCCCATATCGCCATTGCCGATACCGGCCCCGGCATACCTCCCGACATCATGCCCCACATCTTCGAGCCCTTTTTCACGACCAAGGAGGAGGGCGAGGGTACCGGGATCGGCCTGAGCCTGGTCTACGGGATCGTCGAGAGTCACGGCGGCACTATCCGGGCCGTCAACCGGGAGCCCACCGGAACCAGCTTCTTCATCGAACTGCCGCTCAGCCAGCCCGAAGACGAGGAGGGAGACCTTGAAAGCTGACACCGATACCATCAAAGTCCTGGTCATCGACGATGAATCCGGCATTCGCGAAGGATCCGAGCGCATCCTGAGCCGCATGGGCTGCAGTGTCTATGGGGCCTCCAACGGAGAAGCCGGCCTGGCGATTCTCAAGACAAAAAAGGTCCACCTTGTGCTGCTCGATCTCAAGATGCCCGGCATGGACGGCATGGAGGTGCTGCGCCGCATCCAGGCCGACAAACCGGACATCCTGGTCATTGTCATTACCGGGTTTGCCACGGTTGAAACCGCCATCGAAGCCATGAAACAGGGAGCCTATGACTTCATCCCCAAGCCCTTCGAACCGGATCAATTGCGCATCGTCATCAACCGTGCCAAGGAGAGAATCATGCTCCAGGCCGAGGCCGCCAAGCTGGCCCGGGAGCGACGGCGCACCCTGGCCGACCTGGACATGGAGAAAAGCCGGATCCGCACCATCATCGAATCGCTGCCCAGCGGCCTGGTGGTCACGAACACCGAAGGCAGCATCGTCCTGGTCAACCCCGCCTTCTGCCACCAGATCGGCCTTCAGCCAGGCACCTGCATCGGGGGGGATTTTTCGGACTACATCGAGGACGAAAACCTGGCCCAGCTTGTCAAGGATATCTGCCGCGGCCGCTATGTGGATTTCGAGGAGATTCCCACCTATGAATTCAATATGGCCGAGGACAAGTACTTCCTGGCCCGCGGCCGTCCGGTGTTGGGCGAGCGGCGCGAATGCCTGGGCGCCATGGTGACTTTTCAGGATGTCACGGGCATGAAGGTGCTCGACCGGCTCAAAAGCGAATTCGTGGCCAAGGTGACCCACGAGCTGCGCTCGCCCCTGTCGACCATTCACGAGCAGCTCGCCATGGTGCTGCGGGAAATGGCCGAGGAGGAGGCCGGCACCGACCAGCACCTGATCAGCCGTGCCAAGGAAAAAACCCAGGGGCTGATTTCCACTATCGGTGATCTGCTCGATCTCTCACGCATCGAGGCGGGCAACGTCTGCCAGGAACGGCGCGAATTCAAGCTGGAAGAACTGGCCGCCAGCGTGGTTGATTTCATGAAGGCCCGGGCCGAGGCCAAAAAGCAGACCCTCACCCTGGAACTGCCGGCCGATCCCCTGCCCATGTTCAGCTCCGACCCCCTGGCCCTCGAGAGCATCATCGGCAACCTCGTGGCCAACGCCATCAACTACACCCAGGAGAAGGGCGCCATTGCGGTGCGCATCGACAAGGCGGGCGACAACGTCCGTATGGAGGTCGCGGACAACGGCTTTGGCATCGAACCCAAATATCTCGGCAAGATCTTCGATCGCTTCTACCGCGTCAAAAACGAGAAGACACGTTTTCTGACCGGCACCGGGCTGGGGCTGCCCATCGTCAAGGGCCTGGTGGATTCACTGGGCGGCTCGATCTCGGTGGAAAGTGAACCCGGTAAGGGCTCGACCTTTACCGTGCTCTTTCCCGTGCCGCGCTGAGAACCCGACCCGGCCACAGCTCGTTCGGGCCCGAACAACGGCAGGACGATGACCTCGGCCTGCAAGCAGCGCCCTCAAACAGGGCGCCCCGGTGCGATCTCCCGCTCGGGCTCTGCTCAAAATCCCTGTTCACCGTGGTCTGGCCGCTGGACCCGGGTCGCCACCGCGGGTCGCAGAATCCCGGTGAGAAAAAGGAGGAAGGGATGGCTTCGGCGTATGCCGCGATGAGCGACGGCACTATCCGTGAATACTACCGGGCGCTTTGCCATCGCATCGAGGCGGCGGACGAGGCGATCCAGGCATTTGTCTCCGGCACATTCGACCATGGTCGCATCGCCGCCCAGGTGGAAGACTGTCTGGTGCGTTATCCGGAGCCTTCGGCCCGGCCGCCCCTGTTTGCAGTGCCGGTCGGCATCAAGGACATCTTTCATTGCGACGGCTTTACGACCCGCTGCGGAAGCCGCCTTCCGCCGGAGCTCTTTCAGGGACCCCAGGCCGAAACCGTTTCCCGGCTCAAGGCGGCCGGCGCCGTGGTGATGGGTAAAGCGGCGACCACCGAATTTGCCTATTTCGCGCCGGCGGCCACACGCAACCCGGCCAACCCGGCCCATACCCCGGGCGGATCGAGCAGCGGCTCGGCCGCCGGCGTGGCCGCCGGTTTCTTCGACTACGCCCTTGGCACCCAGACCGTGGGCTCGGTAATCCGTCCGGCCGCCTACTGCGGTGTGGTGGGATTCAAACCCAGCCTGGGCCGCGTCTCTACGGACGGCGTTGTGCCGTTTTCAGCCACGGTCGACCACGTGGGCGTTTTCTGCCCGTCGGCAGAGGCCCTTCCGGTCGTCATGGCGGTGCTGGATTCGACCTGGCAGCCGTCCCCGGAACCGGCCGGGATGCGGCTGGGAATTCCCCGCGGCCCGTTCCTCAACCAGGCTGGCGATCAGGCCCTTGCAGCCTTCGAGGCGCAGATGAACCGTCTGGCCGACGCCGGTATCGCCATTGCGGACATACCGGTCCTGGAAGACATTCGTGACCTCAACACCCGCCATAACGAACTGATCGCGGCTGAAATTGCGCGGGTCCACGCGCCGTGGTTCGAAACCCATCGGGATCTGTACCGGCCAAAGACGCGGACGATCATCATCGCCGGCCAGGCCGTCGACGACACGGCGCTGACGGGCCTGCGCTCGTCGTGCACCGCGCTGCGCAGCGCCCTCGGCGAGGTGATGCGCACGGCCGGCATCGATGCCTTCGTCTCCCCGTCGGCCGACGGTGAAGCCCCCGAGGGTCTCGCCACGACGGGCCGTCCGCTGATGAATTTGCCCTGGACTCACGCGGGGATGCCCGCTCTCTC